>JBKOUP010000002.1:0-4846 GCA_046723495.1 Acidobacteriota bacterium | reverse complement strand
GCACTCGGACGGACGCAGGGCCGGGTTGCGCGGGCGGGCCAGCAGCGAGCCGTCGAGCGCGATCGAGAACATCTCCTCCGGCCGCATGCGCTCCTTCTGCACGCCGCTCGGCGCGACCACGACGCGCTCGCCGTCGCGCAGGCAAATGCCGCCGCCCGTGCCGCTCACCCACCCCAGCGCGTAGAACGACCGCGCAAGTTCACAGATCAACGCGCCGGGATCGGTATACTCGTCCGACATTTTAATTAGGAGACGATGCCATGAAACGACTCGTGATTCTAGCGATGTCAGCCGTTCTTGCGGCCGGCTTCGCATTCGCGCAGGAGCATCCCAAGGACGCGGAACATCCGTCGGACAAGAAGGCCGCGAAGAAGGGCTACTCGGTCGACGACCTCGACAAGGCCATCCGCGCCGCCATCGCCGAGAAGGAGACGAACGGCGTCTATCAGCTCAAGGACGGCGACAAGACCTGGGACCTGAAGCTCGACAAGGTCCACCGCGAGCGCCTGGCCCGCACCGACGAGAACACCTACTTCGCCTGCACCGACTTCAAGTCCGCCGACAATCACACGGTCGACGTCGACTTCTTCATGAAGGACGAGGGCGGGAAGCTGGTCATGACCGACGCCACGCTGCACAAGGTCGACGGCAAGCCGCGCTACAACTGGAAAGAGAAGGACGGCTACTGGGTCAAGGAGCCGACGAAGTAGCTCACGTTCGCTTCCAAAGCCCTTGGCGTTTCGCGCCGAGGAGGCCGGCGTCGCGCAGAAGCTCGCTGACTCTGCTCAGCCGCGCGGCCCGGCCGCGCGGCAGCGTCCAGGCCATCGGCGTCCGGTCGATGGCGCGGTCGATGTAGTGCAGCTCGCGCTCGCTGAAGCGCCAGCCGCGCGGCTCGAACGGCTCGAGGTCGAGCGGCTCGGTGAACGATCGCATGGTCCGCTTGCCGTACTGGTTGAAGAAGTCTTCGAAGTAGCTCAGGCCTAGAGCCAGGTACGGGTAGACCGGCTCGCGGGCGCGCAGGCCGGTGAAGTTCGACTTGGCCACGCTCCCCCACAGCCCGCCACGCTCGTAGACGGCGACGCAGTGGCCGTCGTCCTCGACCGCGGTGAAGTACATGAGCCGCGGCGGATAGCCGAGCTCGCGCAGCGCCGCGCAGGCGAAGAGGACGCCGCTGACGCATTGGGCCTTGCCGGTGCGCAGCACGACGCGCGGCGAGGCGATGCCGGCGTTCTCGTCGTATTCGAGCTCGTCGAGGAAACTCTGGATGTGCGCGGGCGTGCGCAAGGCGGCGAGAATGCGGCGTTCGCGAGCGGACCAGTCCACGGACGGATCGTATCAGGCAAGGATCACGCAACCCGAGTTTGCATGAAGAGACGCACCTTGGGAAAGAGCACCCTGGAAGTCTCCGCCATCGGCCTCGGCTGCATGGGGATGAGCTACGGCTACGGTCCCGCGGCGGACAAGGGAGAGATGATCGCCCTGCTGCGCGCCGCGGTCGAGCGCGGGGTCACGTTCTTCGACACCGCGCAGGCCTACGGCCCCTTCACGAACGAGGAGCTCGTCGGCGAAGCGCTCGCGCCGTTCCGCGGCCAGGTCGTGATCGCCACGAAGTTCGGGATCACGATCGATCCGAACGGCCAGCAGGTCATCGACAGCCGGCCCGCGCAGATCAAGCGCGGCGCCGAGGAATCGCTGCGGCGCCTGCGGGTCGAGGCCATCGATCTCTTCTATCAGCATCGCGTCGACCCGGCCGTGCCGATCGAAGAGGTGGCGGGCGCGGTGAAGGAGCTGATTCAACAGGGGAAGGTCCGGTACTTCGGCCTCTCCGAGCCGGGCGCGCGAACGATCCGCCGCGCTCACGCGATCCAGCCGGTCACCGCCGTGCAGAGCGAATATTCGCTGTGGTGGAGACGCCCCGAAGAGGAGGTGCTGCCGGCGCTCGAGGAGCTCGGCATCGGCTTCGTTCCGTTCAGTCCCCTCGGCAAAGGTTTTCTCACCGGCAAGATCGACGAGACCACGACCTTCGACAGCTCCGACTTCCGCAACATCGTTCCCCGCTTCACGCCGGAGGCGCGGAAGGAGAATCTCGCCCTCGTCGATCTGCTGCGCGCGATCGCCGAACGGAAGAAGGCGACGCCGGCGCAGATCGCGCTGGCCTGGCTGCTCGCGCAACGAGCGTGGATCGTTCCCATCCCCGGCACGACGAAGTTGTCCCGCCTGGAGGAGAACATCGGAGCCGCCGCGGTCGAGCTCACGCCCGACGACGTTCGCGACATCGAGCGCACCGCGTCGAAGATCACGATTCAGGGGGCACGCTACCCGGAAGCGCTCGAGAAAAGGACGGGACTCTGATGCGCGTCGGCATTCTCGGATTGGGATTGATGGGCGGCAAGCTCGGGACGATCTTCGCGCGCGCCGGACACGAGGTCGTCTTCAGCTACGCGCGCAGCGAGGCGAAGCTGAAGAGGCTCGCGCGCGAGGCCGGGCGGAAGGCGCGCGCGGGAACGCCGGCGGAGGCGGTGCAGGACGCGGACGCCGTCCTGCTGGCCGTGCACTGGTCGCGCCTCGACGACGTGCTGCGCCAGGCCGGCAACGTGTCGGGCAAGGTGATCGTGAGCTGCTCGCTGCCGATGAACGCGGACGACACGGCGCTCGTCATCGCCCACACCTTCTCGGGCTCTGAGGCGCTGGCGAAGAAGATTCCGAAGGCGCAGATCGTGGCCGCGTTCAACACCGTGCCGAGCGAAGTGCTGTTCGATGTCTTCGAGCGGCGGAGAAGGCGCACGCGGCCGAGCCTCGTCTACTGCGGCGACAAGCCGCGCGCCAAAGGGGTGGCCGCGACGCTGATCGCCGACGCCGGCTTCGAGCCCCTCGACGCCGGCCCGCTGCGCATCGCCCGCTATACCGAGCCGTTCGCGCTGCTCGTGGCCCAGCTGGCGTACGAAGGAGACCGCGGGCCGGAGATGGCCTACCGCTTCGAGTGGTCAGGAGCGTAGATATGGAAATCAGGAAGAGTGGCTCACAGCCGTCTGCGAAAGGGCCGGCCGAAACGTTCACCGGCGCCGTCCGGATCGACCCTATGTTTCAGGCGCCCGCCCCGGCCCGCGTCCTCGGCGTCAGCGTCACGTTCGAGCGGGGCGCACGCACGGCCTGGCACGTCCATCCGCTCGGCCAGACGCTCATCGTCACCGCCGGCTGCGGGCTGGTGCAGAGCTGGGGCGGCCCGATCGCGAAGATCTGGCCCGGCGACGAGATTCTCGGTGCGGGCCTCGTCGCCGAAGATGTCGATCGCGACCGGAACGGCGCCCGGCTTCAGCTCGGCGGCGCCGCATTCGAACAGCGCCGACTTCTCCGGCTCGATCTTCTTCGTGATCACGCACGCCGACGGCCCTCGCCCTGGCCCAAGGTGATCCAGAGCGGACGGCCGGCCGTGTTCCGGATGAGCTGGACGGCTCTTCATGACGTCACCGCGCATGCACCTTCGCTACGTCCCAATCCTTTCCGACGCCGTGGCACGTCGCGCAGGCCTCGCTGAGCGTTCCTTTGCCGAACGTCGTCGAGTTCAGGTACGCGTGCGCGGCGGCGTCGCTGTTGTCGTGGCATCCGAGGCACGCGGCGGTGGCGGGGCCTTGCGGCGCGAAGTAGTCGCGGAGCGTGTTGACCGAGTCGATGCCCGAGACCAGCGGCAGCGTGTAGGCGCCGGCGACGTGGCACTTCTGGCAATCGCGGCGGTCGCCTGGGAAGCGCACATCGTTGAAGTTCTGGGGCGTCGCGCTGCCGCCGTAGATCGTCCACTGCTGCGTCAGGTTTTCGCCGGTGTGGATGCGGTGGATGTGGCGCTGGAAGGAAATCGATTCCGGCGGGCCCGTCGAGGCGGGGCGGCCGGCGCCGTCGATGTTCATGGGGTTGTGGCAGATCACGCACTCCTGCGTGTTGCGGCGGTTCCCGCCGTGCAGGGCCAGCGTCTCGTGGCAGACGTTGCAGTTCGCCACGTCGACCGCCGTGCGGCGCGGCGTGGCCTTGCCGCCGTTGACGGCGAAGTACGACACGGGATTGAAGGCCACCTCGCGGACGCTGATGTCGGCCTTCTGGTCGGCGCGCTTGAGCAGGATCGTGCGCGAGGCGTCGAGGCTGATCGTCCACGTTCCCGTGGCGTTGGCCGGAACGGCATTCTGGCAGGTGTAGCTCGTCTGTCCGGTGGCGGCGTTGAACGAGCCGGGCGTCTTGCCCGTGGCCACGCCGCTCTCGCGCCAGAACGTCGTGTAGCTCGACGTCGGACCGGCCAGGATCGGCGCGAACGTCGTCAGCTTCGTGCCGTCGACCGGCGTGCCGTCGCCGTTCTTGAAGGAGAAGACGACCGTCGGCTTCTGGCCCGGCGCCGTGTTCGTAACGCTTACGATCGTGGCGCTGAGCCCCTTGAGCTGCTTCGACTTCAGCGGATTCACGTGCGCGCCCTTGACCGAGGCGTCGAACTCGTCGCCGCTGTCGGCCACGTGGCAGCGCGTGCACTTGGCGTCGTCGGCCTGCGCGCCTCCCTCGTGATTCGCGCCGGTCGTCCAATTCACGTCGTCGTGGCAGGAGCCGCAGGCCTCGCGCGTCGGGCGCGTGTTCCAGACGTCCGCTTCGGCGGCCTTCGGATCGTGGCAGGTCGTGCAGTTGCGGATGTCCTGCGGGAAGACGACCGTGGAGAAGTCGATGCCGCCCTGCACGAACGTGCCGCCGCTCTTCACGCTCGGCAGGCTCGATCCCATGTGGATGCGGTGGTAGAAGACCCGCGCGCTGTACGACTGCCCGGTGCCGCCTTCGATGTTCTCGTTCATGTGGCACATCACGCAGAGGTGGATGT
>JBKOUP010000004.1:0-1846 GCA_046723495.1 Acidobacteriota bacterium | reverse complement strand
GTGCGCGCCTTCGGCAACTATGCGTCGAATCGATACCAGTACAACCTGGCCTTCTTCGATCGCCTGGAGAAGGACACGAACTCCGGCCTGAACACGATCAACGAGCTGCGCGGACAGAAGGTGCTGATCGCCAACACCTACATCCAGGACTTCCTCGTCCGCGGCTACACGCAGGAGTTCAGCATCCATTACCTCCGCGACGACGCGTCGCTGAAGTACGACCGCAACGGCGTCCTCGTGCGCCCCGCGCCGATCGGCGTCTTCACTCCGCACGCGATCCGGGCCACCTACCTCGGCCAGGCCGGGCTCGGCCACGTCGGCCGCTTCAACCTCGACCACGCCGCGTACGTCGTCTTCGGCCACGACTCGCTCAATCCGCTGGCCGGCCCCGATCCGCGGCTCCGCGACGGCAACAGCGTGAAGATCCGCGCCGGCATGGCCGCGCTCGAAGTCTCCTACGACCACGATTGGTTCCGCCCCCGCCTCGGCTTCTTCTACGCCAGCGGCGACGGCAGCCCGCGCGACCGCACCGCGCGCGGCTTCGACGCCATCTTCGAGGCCCCGAACTTCGCCGGCGGCGGCTTTTCGTTTTTCAACCGCCTCGGCATCCAGCTCGCCGGCACCGGCGTCGGCCTCGTGCAGCGCGGCAGCCTCCTGCCCGATCTGCGCAGCAGCAAGGAGGAGGGGCAGCCCAACTACGTCAATCCGGGCGTGCAACTCGCCACCGCCGGCGTCGACGTCGACGTCACGCCGCGGCTCAAGGCGATCGTCACGGCGAACTACATCCGCCTCGACAAGACCGCGCCGGTCGAGGCGCTGCTGTTCCAGGGCGGCATCCACCGCACCCTCGGCACGGACATTTCCGCCGGCCTGCGCTGGCGGCCGTTTCTCAACCAGCACGTCGTCATCGTCGGCGGCGCCGCGGGATTCAAGCCGGGCGCGGGATTCAGGGACATCTACGAGCGCAGCAAGACGCTCTACCACGTCTTCACGAATGCGATTCTGACGTTTTGAGGAGAGGATGAGACTGATTTCGATCATCGTCGCGTTGACGGTTGCCGCCGGAGCCCATATGGCTGACTCCAATGTGGCTGACTCCAATGTGGCTGACTCCAATGTGGCGCGGACTTCAGTCCGCGACGTCCCCGAGGGCGGGATAAATCCCGCCCCACATCAAGGCGACGACGGCTGCCTCTCCTGCCATGCCGGCATCGAGCCGATGCACGCATCGACAGTCGTGCAACTGACATGCACCGACTGCCACGGCGGCGACGGTACCGCGCGCGACAAGAAGCTCGCCCACGTCCAGCCGCTCCATCCCGAGATCTGGAAAACCTCGGCCAACCCGCCGCGCACCTACACCGCGCTGCTGCGCGAGTCGCCCGAGTTCGTCCGCTTCATCAACCCCGGCGACCTCCGCGTCGCCGCCGAGGCCTGCGGGAAATGCCATCCCGCGCAGGTCAACGCCGTGCCGCGCAGCACCATGACCACCGCCGCCATCTTCTGGGAAGCCGTCTCCTACGCGAACGGCATCGTCAGCCGCAAGCCCGGCCTCCTCGGCGAGAGCTACGACCGCGCCGGCAACGCCCAGGCCATCAAGCCGGCCACGCCGCCGACGCCCGAGCAGGCCGCCAAGGGCGCGCTGCCGCTCCTCGTCCCGCCGCCGAACTGGGAGATCACCCAGCCCGGCGAGTACTTCCGCGCCTTCGAGCGCGGCGGCATCGCCAACAACACCATCCCGCCGGAGATCGGCAATCCCAAAGGCGAAGACGAGGCCGGCCGCCCCGACATCCGCCTCGGCAATCGCGGCCGCGGCACAGGGCTGCGCGTCACGCCTGCGCTCATC
>JBKOUP010000103.1:0-4339 GCA_046723495.1 Acidobacteriota bacterium | reverse complement strand
CCGCGTGGGGTCACCTGTCGGAGCCGCCGACGCGGAAGCGTCCTGCCGCGCGCTGGGTCGCGCTCCTGCTCATCGTCGGGCTGGCGGGAGCCGGCTACACGTTCAGAACGCGGCTACTCGGGCTCGTCTCTAAGGACTCCGCCCCGGCGACTCGGTCCGTCGAGCGGAAAGTGCTCTACTGGGTCGACCCGATGCACCCCGCTTACAAATCCGACAGGCCCGGCAAAGCTCCCGACTGCGGCATGGATCTCGTGCCGGTGTACGAGGAGCCGGCGGTGACGCCGCGGCGGCAGCAGCTCATCGGTGTGCAGACCGGTACCGCAGAAGTGCGCGACATCGGCCACAGCATCCATACCGTCGGCCGCGTCACCGTCGACGAGACGCGCCTCTCCAAAGTGACCGCGAAGTTCGACGGCTACATCGAGAAGCTCTACGTCAACGTGACCGGACAGGCGATCCGCAAAGGCCAGCCGCTCTTCTCGGTCTACAGTCCCGATCTTCTGGCCTCGCAGCAGGAGTATTTGCTGGCGCTGCGCGCGGCCAAGCAATCGCCGTCGCTGCTGGAGGCGGCGCGGCAACGGCTGCTGCTGTGGGACATCACCCCGGCTGAGATCCGCGAGCTGGAGCGCAGCGGCAAGGCGCGCAAGTCGCTGACGATCTACGCTCCGGCCGGCGGCGTGGTGACGAACAAGATGGCGGTGGAAGGCGCGAAGGTGACGGCCGGCGAGCCGCTCTTCGAGGTCGCGAATCTCGATCGCCTCTGGCTGCAGAGCGACGTCTACGAGTCCGAGCTTCCCTACGTGCACGCCGGCGCACCGGCGACGATGACGCTTTCCTACATCCCCGGCCGCTCCTGGAGCGGGCGTGTGGCCTTCATCGCTCCGACGGTCGATCCGATGACCCGCACGGTGAAGGTGCGCGTCGAGTTCGACAACGCCGACGGCGCGCTCAAGCCCGACATGTTCGCCGACGTGACCATTCAGCAGCCGGCGCGCAAAGCGATCGTCGTTCCCGACTCGGCCGTGCTGCAGACGGGCACGCGATCGATCGTCTACGTGGCGACGGCCGGCGGCACATTCGAGCCGCGGGAGGTGGAGATCGGAACGAAGGACGGCGACCTGCGCGAGGTGCGCGACGGAGTCGCGGCGGGGGAGAGGGTGGTGACGGAGGCGAATTTCTTGGTGGATTCGGAAAGCCGGCTCCGGAGCAAGTCAGAAGGCAGAGGGCAGAAGGCAGAGGGGAGGAACGAGCATGCAGCTCAGTGAGAGGACTCGCGCATTCGCACTGCGCATTGTCCGACTTTCCTCCGCTTTGCCTTCGAATCGCACGGCGGATGTTCTGGCGCGGCAGCTCTTGCGCGCTGGGACTTCACCTGGCGCGCATTTTCGCGAGGCGCTTCGGGCGAGATCGAAAGCCGAATATGTCGCCAAGATCAACGGCGGTTTGATGGAGCTGGAAGAGACGCTGTACTGGCTCGAGCTCTTGGAGGAGGCAAAGCTTTTCACGCCACAAAAGCTAGCGGCGATCCGGCAAGAGACGTCGGAGCTGATCGCGATCTTCGTATCGCTGATCAAGAAATGGAGGAGGAAGTAGCGCAAAGGCACCTCTGCCTTCTGCCCTCTGCCTTCTGACCATGATCGAAAAACTCATCCGCCTCTGCGCCACCAACAAACTCCTCACCCTGACCATCACGGCCGTCCTCGTCTTCGCTGGCCTCTGGTCGATGGACCGCATCGCCCTCGATGCTTTGCCGGACCTCTCCGACACGCAGGTCATCATCTACTCGAAGTGGGACCGCAGTCCGGACATCATCGAGGACCAGGTCACCTATCCGATCATCACCTCCCTCCTCGGCTCGCCGAAGGTCAAGGACATCCGCGGCTTCTCCGACTTCGGCTACTCCTACGTCTACGTCGTTTTCGACGAGGGCACCGACCTCTACTGGGCGCGCAGCCGCGTCCTCGAGCAGCTCGGCAAGATCCAGCTGCCGCAGGGGGTGAAGTCGGAGCTCGGGCCGGACGCCACCGGCGTCGGCTGGGTCTTCCAGTACGCGCTCGTCGACAAGAGCGGCAAGCATTCGCTGGCGGACCTGCGCTCGCTGCAGGACTGGACCGTTCGCTATCAACTGCAGTCCGTGCCCGGCGTCGCCGAGGTCGCGTCGCTGGGCGGCTTCGTCCGGCAATACCAGATCACCGTCGATCCGAACAAGCTGGCCGCGTACCGCATCCCGCTCATGCAGGTCACCGAGGCCGTGCGCGCCTCGAACAACGAAGTGGGGGGGCGGCTCGTGGAGTGGAGCGGCGCGGAGTACATGGTCCGCGCGCGCGGCTACGTCAAGAACATCGCCGACCTCGAGCAGATCGTCGTCCGCAGCGACGACCGCGGCACGCCGGTGCTGCTGCGCGACGTCGCCAACGTCGCCCTCGGCCCGGAGCTGCGCCGCGGCGTGGCCGACCTCGACGGCCAAGGCGACGTCGCCGCCGGCATCGTCATCATGCGCCAGAACGAGAACGCCCTCGACGTCATCCATCGCGTGAAGGCGCGTCTGGCCGAGATCGAGAAGACCCTTCCCGAGGGCGTGAAGATCGTCACGGCGTACGACCGCTCCGACCTCATCGAGCGCTCCATCCACACCCTCAAGCACGAGCTGCTCATCGAGGTCATCATCGTCTCGCTCGTCATCCTCGTCTTCCTCTGGAACGTGCCGAGCGCGCTGATCCCGATCTTCACCCTTCCCGCGGCGATCGCCATCTCCTTCATCCCGATGAAGATCCTCGGCGTCAACGCCAACATCATGTCCCTCGGCGGGATCGCCATCGCCATCGGGGCCATGGTCGACGCCGCGGTCGTCGTCGTCGAGAACGCTCACAAGAAGCTCGAGGTGTGGGAGCGCGACGGGCGCAAAGGCGACTACAAGGAAGTCCTCATCACCGCGATCCAGGAAGTGGGGCGGCCGAGCTTCTTCTCGCTCATGGTGATCGCCATCTCCTTCCTGCCGATCTTCGCGCTCGAGGCGCAGGAGGGGCGGCTGTTCAAGCCGCTGGCGTACACGAAGACGTTTGCGATGGCCATCGCGGCGGTCCTGGCGGTGACGCTCGATCCGGCCATGCGGCTGCTCTTCACGCGGAAAAACCAGAAACCAGAAACCGGAAACCAGAAGGAGCGCGTTTCTGGTTTCAGGTTTCTGGTTTCTAGTTTGTTCCGTGGCGTGCCCGAGGAACGACACCCGATCTCCAGATTTCTCTTCCGCGTCTACACCCCGCCCGTGAAATTCGTTCTGTGCCATCCGCGCGCCGTCATCGGCTCCGCGCTGCTCGTCGTCCTCCTCACCATTCCGGCGTATCGGAAGCTCGGCCACGAGTTCATGCCGCCGCTGAACGAGGGCTCGATCCTCTACATGCCGACGACGCTGCCGGGCATCTCCGTCGCGCAGGCGCAGGAGCTGTTGCAGCGGCAGGACCAGCTCCTGCGGACCTTCCCCGAGGTCGAGCGCGTCTTCGGCAAGGCCGGGCGCGCGGAGACCGCCACCGACCCCGCGCCGTTCTCGATGATGGAGACCGTCGTCGTCCTCAAGCCGGAGTCGCAGTGGCGGACGCGCGAGCGCTGGTACGCGAACTGGCCGGCGTTCATGAAGCCGCTCTTCCGGCCGCTGTGGCCGGAGACGCTGTCGTGGGACGAGCTCGTCAACGAGATGAACGAGAAGCTCACCCTGCCCGGGCAGACGAACGCCTGGACCATGCCGATCAGGAACCGCATCGACATGCTCACCACCGGCGTGCGCCCGCCCGTCGGGGTGAAGATCTTCGGCGCCGACCTCGGCGAGATCGAGCGCATCGGCAAGCAGGTCGAAGGAATCCTGCGCAGCGTCCCCGGCACGCGCAGCGTCTACGGCGAGCGCGTGGCCGGCGGCTACTTCGTCGACTTCGAGCTGAACCGCGTCCAGATCGCGCGCTACGGGCTGCGCATCGCGGACGTGCAGGACGTGATCATGACCGCGATCGGCGGCGAGAACGTGTCGACGACGATCGAAGGGCGCGAGCGCTACCCGATCAACATCCGCTACCCGCGCGAGCTGCGCGACGACGTCGACAAGCTTTCGCGCACGCTCGTGCCGACGATGAGCGGCGCGCAGATCCCCCTCGGACAACTGGCCACGCTGAAGCTCGCCGAGGGGCCGTCGATGATCCGCGACGAGAACGGCAAGCTCTCCGGCTACGTCGACGACGACGTCGACACCGAGAGGCGCGACGTCGGCAGCTACGTCGCCGAGGCCAAGAAGGCGGTCGAGGCGCAGTTGAAGCTCGCCCCCGGCTATCTGCTGACGTGGAGCGGTCAATAC
>JBKOUP010000024.1:0-7260 GCA_046723495.1 Acidobacteriota bacterium | reverse complement strand
GCTTGATTCCGAGCTCGTTCAAGATATCGCGCTGCACGACCGAGTGGATCGCACCGGTATCGACGAGAAATTCGATCGGGCGGCTGTGCTCAGGATCAGCCGGATTGGCGACGTCGACCGTCAACATCGTGATGCCCATGCCGGAATTCTACCTCGGCGGCGACTGCGTATCCGTCCGCGTCGTGTCCGTCCGCGGCGCGGTATCCGTCTTGAAAATCCCGCCCGTCAGCGTCGTGTCGGTGCTCGACGGCGGGGGCGGCGTGGGCGGCGGCGCGTACTGCGTTCCGGTCGTGTCCGTCGCCGTCGCGCCGGTCGTGTCGATGACGATCGGGTTGCCGAACTGGTCGAAGCCGGGCGGGGGGGCGGCGGCGGGTGCGTGCAGCGGGCACGGCTGCGACGGCTGCGTGCCGTCCTTGTAGGCGTCGCGCACGATCGTGTTCTGCGGGCAATTCGGCGTGGCCAGGCCGCCGCTGGTCTCGTCGTCCTCGGTGAAGACGATGCCGGGCGGCGGCGCCCAGTCCGCATCCTGCTGGTGGCCGGCGATCGCCTCCATGTAGCGCGCCCAGATCGGCGCGGCGCCCGCGCCGCCGGAGAGGCCGACGGGCGTGTTGTCGTCGAAGCCGAGCCAGGTCAGGGTCAGCGACTTCGGCGTGAAGCCGATGAACCAGGCGTCGCGCTTGTCGTTCGTCGTGCCGGTCTTGCCGGCGGCGACGTTGTCGAAGCCGAGCGAGCGCACCACGGCGGCGGTGCCGCGGTCGACCACGCCCTTCATCACATTCACCAGCACGAACGTGTCGCGCGCGGGGTAGACCTGCACCGGCTTGATGTCCTCGCCGCCGGCGACGACGCGGCCGCGGTCGTCGGTGACGAACTTGATCGTGCGCAGCGGCACGCGCGCGCCGCTGCGGGCAATCGTCGTGTAGGCGTCGGCCATCTCCATCGGGCTGATGTCGGCCGCGCCGAGCAGCATGGCCGGATTGTCGGAGATGTCGGAAGTGATGCCGAGCGTCTTCATCGTCTTGATCACGTTCGGGATCCCGGTGGCCAAACCGATGCGCACGGAGGCCGAGTTCATCGACTGCTCCAGCGCCTCGCGCACCGTGACCGTGCCGTGGTAGACGTCCTCGTAATTTCGCGGCGACCAATCCTCGGAGAAGCGCCGCTTCAGCACGAAGCGCGAGTCGCTCACCAGCGTGGCCGGCGTGATCGTCTTCCCCGACAAGCTCGGCTCGAACGCAGTGAGGTAGACGAAGGGCTTGATCAGCGAGCCGATCTGCCGCTTGGCGTTGAGAGCGCGGTCGAACTGGTTCACGTCGTAGTTACGACCGCCGATGAGCGCGCGGATCTCGCCGGTCTGCACGTCGACGTTGATCATCACTCCCTGCAGCGGCGTGGCCGCGCGGCGGAGGCGGCGGTTGTTGCGCTCGAGCGCCTCCAGCCCGTTCTCGAGCGTCCGCGCGGCGGTGTCCTGGGCGTTGAGGTCGATGGCCGTGTAGATCTGCAGGCCGCGTCCCTTGACGTCCTTGATGCCGTAGTCGCGGCCCATCTCCTGCAGCACGCGGTCGACGTAGTACGGCATCGATGACAGGCCGCTGCGCTGGCGGAACGGCTTGCGCGGCAGCGGCGCGGCCATCGCTTTCTGGTACGTCGCGTCGTCGATCTTCCTCGACTTCAGCATCAGGCCGAGGACGGTGCTGCGGCGCTGCATGGCCAAGTCGGGGCGCACGAAGGGCGAATAGTTGTTCGGACTCTTGATCATGCCGGCCAGCAGCGCCGACTCCCACGGCTTCAGCTCCGAGACCGGCTTGCCGAAGTAGAAGCGCGCGGCCTCGCCGACGCCGACGATGGAGATGGAGCGGTTGCGACCGAGGTAGATGTCGTTGAGGTAGGCCTCGAGGATCTCGCGCTTCGAGTACTTGGCGTCGAGGATGACGGCCATGAAGGCCTCGGTGACTTTGCGGCGCATGCTGCGCTCCGGCGTGAGGTAGTAGTTCTTCACGAGCTGCTGCGTCAGCGTCGACCCTCCCTCGGCCACGCCACCGGCGCGGACGTTGCGGAAGAACGCCCGGAAGATGCCGATGGGATCGACGCCGGGGTGATGCCAGAAGCGCGCGTCCTCGGTGACGACGATGGCGTCCTGCAGCGACTGCGGCACCTGATTGAGCGTGACCGGGAGGCGATTCTCGAGCTGCTCGCTGAGGATCGACGTCAACAGCTCCGGCTCGAGCGCGGCGTTCGCCGCGGAGACGGAGTCGACGGCGTCGTTGCGGAAGGTGATCTGCACGCGCTGCGACGGAAAGTTGCCGACGGGATGCGTGAACGCGCGCGTGAAGATGTCGATCTCGCTCCGCCCCGCGACGTAGTCGCCGGCCTGCTGCAGCGACGTCGTGGCGCGGTAGCCGAGGCGATCGAGCTTTTCGAGGAGGTCGTCGGGGCCGAGCGGCGCGCCGGCTTGCAGCGGCGTGTAGTCGGCGTAGACGCGCGTCGGCAGCGAGAGGCGCCGGACCTCGAAGCGGCTGATCGATTGTTTGTAGACGTAGAGCGCCAGCGCCGCGAAGGCGACGAGGAAGACGACGACGGCGATGCCGAGGACTTTGAAGATCTTCCGGCGCATTACTGCTTCACGAGAATTGCAAGGTTGCGTCCACCCGAGCGGCCGTCGCGGCGGAATGAGTGGAAGATCGAGCCCTCACAGCGCGTGCAGAGCTCCGCGTCGTGGATTCGCGGGACGCCGCGCGCCTGCAGCCGGGCGGTGACGAAGGCGGGGATGTCGACGTGGGGCTTGGCATGGGAGCGATCGACGAATTCGGCGGGAAATTGTTGCGCGACCTCCTCCCCCACTTCGAAGCAGCAGACGCGGATGGTGGGGCCGAGCCAGGCGGCGTCCATCGGGCCGACGACGTCGAGGGTGGCGTCGACGATGCGCTGCACGGCGCCGCGCCAGCCGCAATGGACGTTGGCGATCTTGCCGTTGCCGATGAGCGAGACGGGAAGGCAATCGGCGGTCTTGATGGCCAGGGCGGCGGGAACGTCGGACCAGAGGGCGTCGCAGTCGCCGCCGCCAAGGCGCGTGACGGTCGCGCCGTGGACCTGGTTGCAGTGCGCGATCGGCTTGCCGACGAATGTTTCCAACGGTTCGTCGATCGCGCCGCGGGAATCGATCGTCGTGTAGAAGAGCCGATGCCCCGCCGGCACCTCGGGCGCAACGACGATGCGGCCGAGCGGCGACCTCTCAATCGAGAAACCAGGCAATCAGCTCTCCCAACTCGTTCTCGCGGCCGGTGAAGCCGTGGTCGGCGTCCTCCATGACCACGATCTCCGCGTTCGCGCCGACGTTCTCGGAGAGGATCGACACGCAGCGCGGCACGTCGTCGTAGGAGAACTCGTCGCGGTCGCCGTAGACGTAGAGCGACGGCTTGCGGATCGCGCGCACGTAGCGGAAACGCGGGCGCGTGCCGAGGCGGACGCCGTTGATGAGCTCGTAGAACGGGAAGACGTTGTAGTCGCCGTTCGGGTTGGCGACGTCGTAGAACGAGCGCCAGCTCAGCGTCATCGGCGAGATCCGCGGCGGCACGAGCTCGTGGCCGCGGCGCTCCTTGATCTTCGCCCGCGCCAGCTCCAGCGCGCGCTCGAAGCGGCGCGGGCCGAGCTGCGCGTAGATCATGCCCGTGTCGTCGCCGCCGCCGAGGAGGACGTAGCGGCGGACCGGGTTGCGCGGCTTGTGGTGGTCGTAGACGGCGATCTTGTTCGCGCCGGTGGAGTGGCCGGCGAGGTGGAATTCGCGATAGCCGCGGCGGCGTAGCTCGCGGATGGCGCCGTCGATGTCGTGCACGCAGTCGCGGATGATCTCGTAGGCCATCCCGCCGCCGATGCGCTTCCTCCCCTTGCGCAGCCGGCGCACGAGGTGCGCGCCGCGATTGTTGAACGGGAAGAAGGCAAAGTCGCGGACGACGAGCTCGCGGGCCAGGCCGTTCGTCCGCTGCGTGTCGAAGATCGAAGCGCCGCCGGTGCCGTGCAGCCAGATGACGGCGCGCTTCGTGGCCCGGCGCGGCTCGTAGAGGAGGCCGGCCAGGCCGACGCCGTCGGTGGCATCGAAGTGGACGAGGCGCGCCGGCGACTCGGTCGGCGTCACCGTTCGCTCGCCCGCACTTCGCGCGCGTTGGCGTCCCAGCGCCACAGCTGCTTGCCGGTCAGGTGCACGCCGCCGAGCCACTGGTCGGCGTTGTTCAGCTCGATGAAGTCGGCCTCGCCGGCGAGCACTTTCCGCCCCGCGGGCGTGATGGCGAACATCGCCTTCGGCGGCGTCGTGTCGCCGCTCTCGGTGATCGTGATCATCGGCACGGCGCATGTCGCCAGTCGTCGCAGATGTCGCAGGAACTCGCCGTCGCCGAAGCCGTAGCGCGGCGGATCGGCATCGAAGCGTCCGAAGAGCGGGCCGAAGTCTTTCGCGCCTCCCTCGATCGCAGCGAGGGCCCGCTGCTCGACTTCGCCGAGTCCGTTGCGCGTCGACGGAAAGCGCATCGCGTGCAGGGTCATGCCGTCGCGGAGGAACGGAAAGTCGGGCCAGTCCTGCTGGATGAATCGATTGAGCGCCGTCCCCTCGTGCGCGGTGTACGCCTTCCACGCCTCGGCGGCGATGCGCAGCATCAGCGGCGGCACAGCCGCGCGCGACAGGTACGTCGTCACCAGCTCTTCCTCGTTCATCGTGCCGAGGGGATGCGGACACCAGATTGCGCTGAGGCGCCGCGCCTTGGAGAGGCGCACGAGGAGGTAGAGAAAATTCGCCAGGCAGAAAAGGTCGTGCTCGAACCAGAGGACGATCTCCTCCTCGTCGCGGACGGCGTCGAGCATCTGCTCCTGCTCGAGGATCTCGTTGCGCGTGCGCAGGAGGTGCTCGCCGTAGTAGCCGGCAATGAAGCGGGCCCGCTCCTCGATCCACTCCTGCGGGCGAAGGCCGGGGCGCACCGGGCCGGTGATGAACGTCTCGCGAAAGGCGACGTGGCGCCCGGGCACGAGCGCGCGCCGCGCGGTGATGGCCACGGAGTCTCCGTTGTGGAGGTGGATCATCGGCGCGAGATCATAGTTCACGGCCGCCAGTGCAGCGCCATCCAGCCGCGCGTGGCGTGCTCCTGGCGCACGCGGGCGACGCCGGCGGTGACGTCGAAGCCGGCAGCCTTGACGAGCGGCGTGGGATCGCGCGAGAGCCGCGCTTCGATGCCGAAGAGGTCGAGGTTGCGCGTGGCGCGATGCCGCTGGACGAAGAGCGAGAACGGCCCGCTGACGACGTCGGCGCGCGCGCCGCGGTAGCTGTGCGCGACGTCGAAGTCGCGCGGCAGGGCGGGGTCGAGAACGCGGGCGATGAAGAGCGACTCCGGCTCGACCGAGGTGGCCACGCCGCCGAGGCTGGCGTTGCGCGCGCCGGTGAGGGAGAGGCGGAGCATCTTGGCGCGGGCGCGCAGCGTGGCCTGGGCGTGGCGGTCGGAGTCGGCGGCGAGGCTGAGGCGCTCGGCGGCGACGTCGCGCTGGTGCGCGCCGAGGGAGGCCTCGGCAAAGCGTCGATCGCGCAGCGTGCCGCCGCTGAGCGATAGCGACATCAGCGGAAACGTTGCCTTCCACGTGCCGCGCAACTCGCTCGTGCGGGCGACGTGCGCGGAGATCTCGACAGGAAGCCCGCGATATGCGGCCGCAAGGGCGGCGCCGTGGCCGACGATCGCGAGCACGTCGAGACGCCCGACGACGTCGCCCATGCGCACGCCGACTTCGCCGTGCCGCTCGAAGGCCGTGTACTGCCCGCCGAAGACGGGAGCGAATTCCTGGCGGCCGATGCCGTAGGGACGTGCGCGCCTTACGTCATCCTGAGCGAAGCGAAGGATCTCAGGTTGCCTATGCTGAGATCCTTCGCCATCTTCGCGGCTCAGGATGACGGGAGGCGCGAGCCGCCGAACCACAAACCCATCCGGCTCCAGCGACATGAAGTACACCGATCCATCCGGCGCCGGCGCGGGATCGATGGCCATCCCGAGCATGTCGGTGACGCGCGCGCCGTCGCGGTAGAGATTGTCGCCGCGCACGTACACGAGATCACCCGAGGCCGTCCACTCCGGCGAGTGACCGTCGGCGACGCGAACGCCGTCGCGGACGACGTGCCACCCATCCGCGTCGTGCTCCGCCCACGCCCGCCCGCGCGGGTGCGAGTAGACGCGCTCGAGCGACGGCGGCGTGACGTCTTCAACCGATCCATCGCTCAACGAGACGCGCACGATCTGCGAGAACCCGAAACGCGAGCGCACGGCAACGGCGTGGATCCCGTCGGGCAGCGGATCGGCGTCGCTCACGTCGGCGAGATGCGTGACGCGCTCCACGCGCCCGTCCGAGGGAAACCATCGAAAAAGATCGTGATGCAGAACCCCGAAAACATCCGGCTGCCGATGCGAAAAGAGAATCGAATCGCTCAGCCACCGCGGCGTCTCCACGTCCCCGCCGTCGAGCGGCTCGTACGAATGCAGCGGCTCGCGCGGCAGCGGCTTCGCGCGCACCGGCGCCACGTCCTGCGGATCGCGCTTCAGCATCTTGGCGATCCGCTCTTCGAACTTCGCCTCCGCCGGATTCGGTCCCGTCGGCCAGATCACCAGCTTCGCGTGCCCTTTGTCGTCGCGCAGCACGATGGCCATCTGCTTCCCGTCCGGCGACACCGCGGGCTCTCCCGACGCGCGCGACGTCTCCTGCCAAAGCTCGCCCTCGACCGAGGGGCGAGCGGCGGTTGCCGTCAGCTCCGCGACGAACGTCCCGTACAGCCGCTCCGGCCTGTCGCCGAACACCCCTTCGAACGATTGCGCGAACGAGCGCGTCTGCCGCGCCGTCATGCGCGCCCACAAGTTCCGCAGCGAGCCGGGACCGCTGCGCCGCTCGAGCCACTCCAGAAACGCCGAGCCAGCCAGATAGGCCATCGACATCCCCATGAAGCGGCGGTTGCCGGCCAGCTCCGCGTACGACGGCATCCGTCCGCTGGCCGCCCACTTGCGCAGCACCGCGGCGCGGAAGGCGCTGTTCGGCCGCCCTTCGCCGGTGATGCGCCCTTCGATCACCGTGGCATAGCCTTCGAGCACCCAGCGCGGCGCGTTCATCGTGATCGGATTCACCGGCACGAGCGTCTCCAGCGCGCGTTTGGCCGGATTGCGCGACGGGCGGAGCAGATGCACGAGGTGCGTCATCTCGTGCACGAGGAGGACGTCGATCCAGTCGCGGAACTCGCCGAAGCCG
>JBKOUP010000248.1:0-11889 GCA_046723495.1 Acidobacteriota bacterium | reverse complement strand
GCCAGAAATCGCGCGGCGTCGTCGACATCCATTTCGATCTGCTCTTCGATCACGGTCGCGTTCACGCCCCGCTCGCGAGCGATGCGCGCCGCCGTGCGCACGAGCGTGGTGTTGTCGGCGATGAGGCGCATGTCGCGCAGCGAAGGGCCGGAGGCGACGTCCTGCAGGTTGCCGGTGGAGACGTCGGAGTAGACGAAGGTGACGCACCGCCCCCGCACCCGCCCGCCCAACTTACCGCCCTTGATCGCGGAGATGGACGCGCGCACGCGGTTTATCTCGCCGATGGGAAGGCCGGAGGCGACGAGCTCGCGGTTCTTGGCGATGAGCTCTTCTTCCGTGTGCGGCGACAACGGAACGTCGACGCATGCGGAGCCGCCGCCAGAGACGAGGAAGGTGATGTCGTCGTGGGCGTCGACGAAGTCGATGAGCGCGCGGCCGGCAGCGAACGATACCGGCGTCATGTCGGGATGTCCGCCACGGAAGACGAGGGCCGGGGAACGCGGCTCGCGGTATCCCTCGGGCATGGCCACGAACGCGTCGTCGTAATCGCCAAAGCCGTCGAGCAACGGGCCGGCACATTTGCCGATGGCGACGACGTTGCGGGGGAGATCATCCGTGACGCACGCGCGCATCAACCGTTCCGGATCGCACTGCCGCAGCGTCTCCATGTAGAGGTCGAGTAGCATCCTCCCAGCATGCCGCGCGATCTTCCCATCGGCAACGGCAATCTCATGATCAACTTCGATCATGACTACAACATCCGCGACGTCTACTACCCGCACGTCGGGCAGGACAACCAGACCGTCGGCGACGTCTCCTTCTTCGGCGTCTGGTGCGACGGCAACTTTGCCTGGATCGGCAACCCGTCGTGGGAGAAGTCGCTCGACTACGAGGACGGCACGCTCGTCACGCACGTGACCGCGTCGTCCTCGCAGATGGCCCTGGACATGACCATCTCCGACACCGTCGACTTCGACCGCGACCTCTTCGTCCGCCGCGTCGTCCTCGGCAACCGGCGCGACGCCGCCCGCCGCGCGCGCATCTACATGCACTTCGACCCGCACCTGTGGGGCAACAACGTCGGCGACACCATCTTCTACGATCCCGAGCTCAACGGCCTCGTCGCCTACAAGGGCATGCGCTACGTGCTGATGGACGGCTCCGTCGACGACACCTTCGGCTTCCACGGCTACGCCATCGGGCAGAAGGAGCGCGAGGGATTCCAGGGCACGTGGCGCGACGCCGAGGATGGGAATCTGCAGCACAACGCCATCGCCCAGGGCTCCGTCGACGCCACCGGGATGATCGAGACCGAGATCCCGGCGGCCGGCGAGCGGACGGTGTGGATCTGGTGGATCTTCGGCACGGCCTATCGCGAGGTCGCGGCCCTGGACGGCCTCGTGCGCGAGCGCGGACCGGCGTCGTTCCTGGAACGGACGTCGAACTACTGGCGGCTGTGGGTCAAGAACGAGATCGACATCAGCCGCCTCCCGGCCGAAGTGCAGAGGCTCTACCGCCGCTCGCTGCTCATCCTGCGCGCGCACATCGACAGCAGCGGCGCCGTCATCGCCGCCACCGACTCGGACATCGTGCAATTCGGCAAGGACACCTATACGTACATGTGGCCGCGCGACGGCGCCATCACCATCGCCGCTCTCGTCACCGCCGGCTACGGCGACATCACCCGGCGCTTCTTCGAGTTCTGCTCGAAGCTGCCGACGCCCGAGGGCTTCCTGCTGCACAAGTACAACCCCGACGGCTCGGTGGGATCGTCGTGGCATCCGTGGATCTCCGCCGATGGCAAGCGCCAGCTGCCGATCCAGGAGGACGAGACGGCCCTGATCCTCTGGGCGCTGTGGGTGCACTTCGAGAAGTTCCATGACGTCGAGTTCATCAAGCCGCTCTACAAGCCGGTGGTGAAAACGATGGCCGACTTCCTGGCCCGCTACCGCGAGCCGTACACGCGGCTGCCCGCGCCGTCGTGGGACCTGTGGGAGGAGCGGCGCGGCATCGCCGCCTTCACCGTCGGCGCGGTGTGGGCGGGGCTGAACGCGGCGGCGCGCTTCACCGACGCCTTCGGCGAGTCGTCGCAGGCGGAGCGCTACCGCAAGGCCGCCGCGGAGATCCAGGAGGCGGCGGCGCGGCATCTCTTCGATGCCAAGCTCGGGCGCTTCGTGCGCATGATCACGGTGTCGAGCAAAGGGACGATCGAGCTCGATCCGACCTTCGACGCCTCGATGGCCGGGCTGTGGTCGTTCGGGATGTTCGACGCCGGCGATCCCGCCATCGTGGCCACGATGACGCAGATGATCGAGCGCCTCACCGTGCGCACCGACATCGGCGGCATGGCCCGCTACGAGAACGACTATTACTTTCAGGTGGAGAAGACCGACCTCGATCGCGTGCCCGGAAATCCGTGGATCCTCTGCACGCTGTCGGTCGCGCACTGGGTCGGGATGCACGCGAAGAGCGCCGGCGAGTTGCAGAAGGCCATCGAGATTCTGCAGTGGGCTTGCCGCCGGGCCCTGCCGAGCGGCGTGCTGCCGGAGCAGGTCGACCCCTACACCGGCGAGGCGAAGTCGGTGGCGCCGCTGACGTGGAGCCACGCCGCGTTCGTGCACGCCGTGCACAGCGTGGCCAGAAGGCTCAACGCCCTTTCATGAAACGAACTCCTCTTCGCCGCCGCGTCCTCCTCATGACCTTCGCCTTTGCGCTCGTCCTCTTCGCCGTCACTGCCGGCTTGATCTGGCGGGCCAAGTCGGCGCAGGAGCGCTGGCAGCGCCTCGTCGGCGTGGAGACGCGCGCGATCGCCGCGCTCGAGGAGCTCGTGCGCGCGCAGAACGCGTACCGCGCGCGCGGCGGCGACTACCGCCTCGTCTTGCAGCTCCTCGACAACGACGCGTTGCACGCCATCGACACGGGCGCGCTGCGGCGCCGCGTCGTCGCCTTCCGCACGGCCATGGCCGATCCGACCGCGACGCCCGAGGAGCTCGACGGCGACTCCGTGCGCGTCGTGGCCGAGGCCCAGCGGCTGATCGGGGAGCGCAAGCGCGAGATCGCCCGGCAGCTGCCGGCGCTGGAGCGCGAGTCGACGGCGATGATGGAGACCGGCCTCGCGGTCGCCTGGATCATCGTCATCCTCAGCTTCGCCGCGGTGCAGGTGACGCTGCGCAACGTCGTGCGCCCGCTCGAGGATCTCGCCCGCGCCGCCGACCGCATCGCCGCCGGCGATCTCACCGCCAGCGCGCCGGTCGCGGGCGACCTGGAGATCGCCAAGCTCGGCATCGCCTTCAATCGCATGGCCGAGGAGCTGAAGGCGCGGGCGCGCACCGACGACCTCACCGCGTTGCCGAACTTCCGCGCTTTCCGCGAGCGCATCGACGCCGAGCTCGCGCGCGCCGACCGCTACCCGGAGAGCTTCGGCATCCTCGTCCTCGACCTCGACCGCTTCAAGAAGTACAACGACACGCACGGCCATCTGGCCGGCAACGAGGCGTTGCAGCGCGTGGCCCGCGTCATCCGCGACACGGTGCGCTCCGTCGACTTTCCGGCGCGCTACGGCGGCGAGGAGTTCGCCGTGATCGTGCCGGAGATCGACGTCGCGGCGCTTGCGGCG
Source organism: Acidobacteriota bacterium (assembly GCA_046723495.1). Classification (GTDB taxonomy): domain Bacteria; phylum Acidobacteriota; class Thermoanaerobaculia; order Gp7-AA8; family Gp7-AA8; genus DATDFB01. The sequence goes on along the minus strand of JBKOUP010000248.1, from coordinate 8,273 downwards.
ATCGCGGAGCGCATCCGCGCGAACGTCGAGTCGCTGCAGATCCTCACCATCAGCATCGGCGGCGCGATCTTCCCCGCCGACGGCAAAACGGTCGACGCGCTCTTCCAGACCGCGGACGAGCGGCTCTACGCGGCGAAGGGCGCGGGACGGAACCGCGTCGTCGTCACCGCTCCAGCCGCTCGATCAGCGCTGCAATCGCCCGCTCGGTGACGTCGAAGCCTTCGAGGCCCGCCACGAGCTCCGCGTACCACGCCTCGTACACCGGCTTGAGCTTCTCCACGACCGCCCGCCCGCGCCGCGTCAGCACCACGCGCGCGGAGCGGAGGTCCGTCGGGTCTTCGTTGCGCTCGAGGTAGCCGGCGTTGCGGAGGCGGCTGACCATGCCGGTCATGTTCTGCTTGGAGACGATCATCTTGCGCGCCAGCGCGGCCAGCGTGGTCGGGCCGCGGTCGGCGACGACGTTGAGAATCGTCCACTGCTGCGGGGTCAGGTTCGTTTTCTCGAACATCGGCGCGAGCCGGCGCGCCAGAAGGTTGCCGAGTTGAATGACGGCGACAATGAGGTCACGCTCTGCGGGCATACGATCGCTCTCGTCAGTAGAGTGACGGAGCGGGCGATTTTGTCACCCCCTGTACAGTGAACGTCCGGCGAACACCGCGGCGTCGCCGAGCTCCTCCTCGATGCGCAGGAGCTGGTTGTACTTGGCGATGCGGTCGCTGCGCGAGGCCGAGCCGGTCTTGATCTGCCCGGCGTTCGTGGCCACGGCGAGGTCGGCGATCGTCGAGTCCTCGGTCTCGCCGGAGCGGTGAGAGATGACGTTGCGGTAGCCGGCGCGCTTGGCCATCTCGATCGTGTCGAGCGTCTCGGTGAGCGTGCCGATCTGATTCAGCTTGATGAGAATGGCGTTGGCGATGCCGCGGTCGATGCCCTTCTGAAAGATGGCTGGGTTCGTGACAAAGATGTCGTCGCCGACAAGCTGCAACGTCGCGCCGAGCTTTTTGGTCTGCGCTTCCCACCCGTCCCAATCGCCCTCGGCCAACCCGTCTTCAATGGAGACGATCGGATACTTCTGCTTGAGCGCCGCGTAGTAGTCGATCATCTCGGCGCTGCTCGTCGGCTTTCCTTCGAAGTCGTATTTCCCTTTGTCAAAGAACTCCGACGCCGCGCAGTCGACGGCGACGAAGATCTGCTGGCCGGCCTTGTACCCGGCCTTCCCGATCGCCTCCACGATGAGGTCGAGGGCCTCGGCGTTGTTGTCGAGGCTCGGGGCGAAGCCGCCCTCGTCGCCGACGGCGGTGACGAGCTTGCGGTCGTGCAGCGTCTTCTTGAGGTGATGGAACGTCTCCACGCCGGCGCGGAGGGCGTCGCTGAAGGTGTCGAAGCCGGCCGGGACGATCATGAACTCCTGGATGTCGAGGTTGTTGTCGGCGTGGGCGCCGCCGTTGATGACGTTCATCATCGGCACGGGCAACGTTCGCGCGCCGGCGCCGCCGAGGTAGAGAAAAAGCGGGAGGCTCGCGGCCTCGGCGGCGGCCTTGGCCACGGCCAGGGAGACACCGAGCATGGCGTTCGCGCCGAGGTTGGACTTGTTGTCGGTGCCGTCGATCTGCCTCATGACCAGGTCGATCATGACCTGCTCGCGCGAGTCCATGCCCTCGACTTCCTTGGCGATGATCTCGACGTTGTCGACGGCGTGCTGGACGCCCTTGCCGAGGAAGCGGCCCTTGTCGCCGTCGCGGAGCTCGAGGGCCTCGCGCGAGCCGGTGGAAGCGCCGGAGGGGACGGCGGCGCGGCCGAGGGCGCCCGACTCGAGCAGGCAATCGACTTCGACGGTGGGATTGCCGCGCGAATCGAGGATCTCGCGGCCGAAGATTTCGGCGATCTTGAACATGGCGCGCGGATTATAGTCGCCGCATCGTGCGCGACCACTACCGCACGCTCACCGCGCGCAGTGAGCATCGGATCAAGGTGGAGCGCTCGGAGTTCCTCGGCATCGCCTTCCCCGTTTCCGGCGAGGAGTCATTCTTCGACGAGCTGCGCGCGATCGAGAAAAAACACTTCGACGCGACGCACCACTGCTGGGCGTTTCGCCTCTTCGAAGGCGAGCGCGCGCGCAGCTCCGACGCCGGCGAGCCCGCGGGAACAGCGGGGAAGCCGATCCTCTCCGCGTTCGGCGATCTCCAAGACCTCGGCGTAGTGGTCGTGCGTTGGTACGGCGGCGTGAAGCTCGGCACGGGCGGGCTGTCGCGCGCGTACCGCGAGGCTGCGGCGGCGGCGCTGGCGGACGCGCCGGCCGCCGAGCGCTACGTGTACGAGCGCGTGCGCGTGGTCGTGCCGTTCGAGGCCATGGGGACGGCGTACCGGCTGGTGAAGGCGCCGGACGTGGTGCTGGTGGGGGAGAGGTTCGGCGAGAGCAATGAGTTTGACTTTGATGTGAGGCGGTCGATGGTCGAGCAGTTCGTGCGCACGCTCGGCGAGAAGCGGCTCGAGGTCCTGACTATTCTTCCGTGACCACCGTCCGCGCCACCCGATCACCGAGCCGCGGCTTTCCGCGCAGGACGAGCACCATCTCGATCGGGAAAAGCACCAGCAAGATATTGCGCACGATCGACCGGCCCCAGCCGCAGCCATCGCCGCGCGGGGTGACCAGGCGCAGGCCGAGGAGCTGCTTGCCCAGCGACCGGCCGCGGTAGCCGTCGCGGAGGAGCATGCCGAGGACCAGCACGCTGAGGGCGAACACCCAGACGATCGAGATCGCCTTCACCGTGCCGCCGAACCAGGCCATCGAATAGCTGATGACGGAGGCCGGCAGAATGAGCAGAATCGACAGCGACAGCGCGTCGACCAGGAACGCGGCGACGCGCAGGAGCGTCGTTTGGGAGCTGGAATCAGAGCTCATCTGAAACCCACGGGCCGTGGCGCCGTAAGAACGGCGGCAAGGTCTCGTATGAACAGCCGAGGACGCAAGATCTATTCGCTGCTGGCGCTGGCCCTCGCCGGTTGCGTCGTGCCGGCCGAGCGCCACACCTCCTACGTCAACAAGTCGTGGCCGTCGGCGCAGATCCGCCGCGTCGAGGTCCGCGAGGTCGACGGCACCATCAACATCCACGGCGCCGCCACCGACCAGATCAACCTCAACGCCCGCGTCCGCACGTACGGCAAGCCGAAGGAGGACGCGTTCCAGGCCAGCGTCGAGGGGGACACGCTCGTCATCGGCCGCCGCGAGCGCCACATCCACATCGGCTTCTTCCGCTGGAACGAGCCGCGCATCGACTACGACGTCACCGTGCCCCCGACCGTGGAGCTGAAGCTGACCACGGTCAACGGCCAGATCACCACGCGCGGCGTGGCCGGCGAGTGCGCGGCGACGACGGTGAACGGCTCGCTCGACCTCGAGACCGACGGCACCAAAGAGGTGACCGGCAGGAGCGTGAACGGCCGCATCGTCTGCACGTTCAGGAAGGACTTCCAGGGAGCGACGTTCAGGACCGTGAACGGCCGCGTGGTGGCGGCGCTGCCGCCGAACGCGTCGTTCTACGGCGACTTCACGCAGGTCAACGGCGACTTCGAAGCGGCCTTCCCGCTCGACATCCATTCGCATCCCGGCAGCCGCCGCGTTTCCGGAGAGGTGAACGGCGGCAAGTACGAGCTGCGGATCAAGACGGTGAACGGCGACATCAAGATCGAGAACATCGGCGGCAATTTGCCGAAGCCGCCGGTACCGGCCGCGCCATCACAAGCGCCGTCGACGATCCCGACACCGCCGCCACCGCCGCCTGCGCCGAGCACGTAGCGCGAGGTGACAGGGAACGGGTGACAGGGAACAGCACCTGTCGCCTGTCATCTGTTGCCTGTCACCTATACTCGGCGCATGCCGAAACGCCTCGCGGCGCTCGCGCTCTTCGTCCTCGTAGCGATCGCCGCCGTCGGCCCGATCCGCAGCTACGACTATTTCTGGCAGCTGGCCGCGGGTCACTGGATCGTCGACCATCATGCCCTCCCGGCGACCGATCCGCTCGCGGTGGCCAGCGAGAAAACGGAGTGGATCAACGGCGAGTGGCTCTGGCAGGTCGGCGCGTACGCCGCGCACAACCTCGGCGGCGACAACGCCATGTCGATCTACCACGCCCTCGCCGTGGCGGCGATCTTCGCGATTGCGCTTCTCTTCGCCGAAACGGATGCAGGCGTCGCGCTCGCGCTCTGCGCCGTCGCCTTCGCCGGCGCCTCCGACCGCCTCGGCGTGCGCCCCGCGACGGACGCGGCGCTCTTCACCGTGTTGGCGATCGGCATTTTGGGCGCACGCTGGGCGCCCCTACCGCGCGTGATCGCCTACGCGTTGCTGACCATCGTCTGGATCAACGTCCATCCGTCGGCGCTGCTCGCGCCTGTTCTCGCCCTGATCGCGATGCGGTGGGTCCCGGCGGCCGCGAGCGCCGCGGCCCTCCTCGTCAATCCGTATGGTTGGAAGGCCGTCATCGCGCCGTTCAAATTGAGCGCGCTGATCCGCAGCGGACAATTTGTCAACGCCGAGTGGCAGGCCAGCCCGTGGGCGCTCTTCCCGCTGCTCTACATCACCATCGCCGCGACGATCCTCTTCTTCATCGCCGCGAAGGAGAAGCGCGCGAACCTCTGGCGCATGGCCATGTTCGTCCTCCTCGCCGCGCTGGCGGTGCGCTACATCCGCAACCAGGGTCTCTACTTCGCGGCGCTGCCGCTGCTCGTGCCGCCGGTGCGGAAGCTGTCGCGCAATCTCTCCCTCGGCTTCGCCATCGCCGCGCTCGTGCCGCTCGGCTGGGCCATGCAGCGCTACGAGCACGCCACCGGCGCCGACCCGCGCTACTACCCGCTCACGGCCGTGGCGCGGCTGAAGAGCTACGCGATGCCGGGCAACATCTACAACGCCGACCAATTCGGCGGCCTGCTGGAGTGGGAGCTCTATCCGCAGCGGCGCGCGCTGACGGACGGGCGCAACGAGCTGTTCGAGAAATTCATCGCCGAGGATGCCAAGGCGCACCACGACAGCCGCGCGTGGCACGCGATGATCGTGGGGTACGACGTGGCCCTGGCCGTCGACGAGTACACGCACGACAAGATCGAAGTCGTCGACGTGCAGAGCGGCGAGCGCCGCAAGCTGCCGGCGTCGCTCGTGCGCTACCGCCGGCGCGACTGGGCCCTCATCGCCTTCGACGACGTGGCCATGGTCTTCGCCCGCCGCGACAAGTTCCCTCCCGCGCAGCTCGACCGCATCGAGTACCGCTGGCTCGTCCCGGACGACCCGCAGATCCGCTTCATCAACGAGGAGATTCACGCCGCCGCGCGCGCGGAGGTGCAGCGGGCGAAGCGGGAGCTCGGGGAATCGGACGTGGTGCGGGAGTTGGAGGCAGGCGTCAATTGACCGTTTCGCAGTCGCCGGGAGAGAGGGGCGCTTCGTTCGGCCATCGTTGCACGAGGACGCGCTCGAAATGCGGCGCGATGATGCGCTCGTAGCGGGTCTCGAAACTGGGATGTAAATCGAGGATGGCCTTGCGCGCGCAGCTGATCAGGCAACAGGCCTCGCGATGGGTCACGGTCATGTCGCTGCCGATGAGGTTCAGCGTCAGCTCGACGATCATCCGGATGCGGCGGAGTCTCCGCCTTTCGTAGAAAGCCGAGCGGACCTCCGTCGACGGATCGATCTCGAATTTGGGCATCGCGTTGTCGTGCGAGCAAACTGCGGTGCCGCGCGGTCAATTCCCATCGGAGAGGGTTCTTGAGTTCTTAGTTCTTGGTTCTTAGTTCTTGGTTTCGCGTCGAGCGTCTTCGTTCCAAAAACTAACAACTAAGAACCAAGAACTAAGAACCGAACAACTCACGCATGCTCCCGATCCCCCTCCGCCCAAATCTCATCCGCCAGCGATTCTTCAACCCGGGACTCGTAATAGCGGACGGCCGCGCGGCCCACCGCGCGCACCGACCAGTAGTTGAGCGCGCCGCCGGAAAGCGCGCCGACGAAGGGGATCACCTTCGCGATCCGCTCGCGCATGAAACGCGTGCCGATCTTCTCCGCGATCATGCCGCCCTCGACCGACGCCGACTCCAGCAGCGTGCCGATTCCGTGCTTCCCGATCCCCACCCCCGACGCGTAGGCGAGGCACGACATGGCCTCGGCGAAGCGCTCCCGTCCGGACGGCTCGTGGCCGTAGATCGTGGCGATGGCGACGATCAGCCGGAACTGCTGGAACATCAGGTACGACAGGTCCGCGCCGAGCGCACCGATGGCGAAGACGCCGCTCGGCAATCCCGTCACCGCACCGGCCGCGGCGCAGCGGATGGCCGCCCGCCGCGCCAGCTGCCGGGCGTGCCCGATGCGCTCCGCCTCCGGCGCGCCTTCCCGGATGGCGGCGACCTCCGCGCGCACCTTGTCCATGTCGATCTCTTCGAACAGAGACCGGAACACTTCCTCGAGCACCGTGTCGGCTCGGCGCTTCAACTCCCGGACTTTGACCATCGGACCTACTCGGACTTGGTTGGACTCGTGCTGCTGCTGTCGCTCTTCGTTTCGGATTTCGTCGCCTCGGACTTGCTCTCCGACTTCGCCTCGGGCTTGGAAGCGTAATCGGTTTTGTAGAACCCGGAACCTTTGAATTGGATTGCCGGCGCGGAAACGAGCTTCTTCATCTCCCCGCCGCATTTCGGGCAATGGTCGTACGGCGAATCGGAGGTGCGCTGCAGGATCTCTATCCGCTCGCTGCAATTGACGCACTGATATTCGTAAAGCGGCATGGCCCTATCTCAAACAGAGTGCCGAAAATCGCGATTCCGCTTCACCGCACCATCGGCACGAGCTTCTCGTGCGACTTCTCCTCCGCTGCGAAGAGCGCGCCGTCGCGGAAGTAGACGCCGGCTACGCCGCCCTTGGCCGTGCGGTAGTACCAGCAGTCGATGGTGGCGTCCGGGCGATTCTTCGTCTCCGTCCAGCCCGGAATCGGTTTGCCGAGAATGCGGGCCACGTCGTGCTGGGACATGCCGCGCTCCAGCTGCACGAGCTTGGCCCGCGTGACGGCGAGGCGGTCGATGGCCTCGGTCATCCCGCGCGCGGCCACGGCGTTGCGCGGGTCGTGGGCGAGGACGGCGCGATAGACGCGAATGGCGTCCTGGTAGCGGCCGATCGCGGCGAGGTCGCGCGCGAAGTCGATCTGGATGCGCTCGTAAACCTCGCGGGCGCGGCTGTGCGACGGGTTGCGCGCCACGAACGCGCCGAGGGAGTCGGCGTAGACCTGCTTGTCGCGCGCCGTCGCGTTCGGCGCCGTGGCGGCCTGCTTCTGCCGCAGGATGCCGCGCCATTCGCCGGTGGTGTCGGCGGCGTCGTGGCCGCGGCAGGCGGCGGCCAGAAAGGCGAGCAGGACGAGGCGTCGCATGGACTGCGACAAAGTAACACGTCGCGCTATAATCCGCGACGCTCTGCACGTTTAGGGTCAACCTACAGCAGTTGGAGGGTTTATGGCTGTGAGGGGCGAGGAAGTCGCGAGCTCGATCGAGACGCACGTTCGCGAGTCGATCGAACGGATGGTCTCGGAGATTCGCGCTTCCATCGAAGACGTCCGCGTCGTCGTCGATTCGCAGCTCAAGGCCGCCCTGCAGAGCGTCCAGGCCGACGTCAACGCCGTCAACTTCACGCAGCACATCCAGAAGAGCATCGCCGACTTCGAGCAAACACTCGAGGAAGAGCGCCCGCCCGCGCCGCCGCCCGCCCCCGCCGGCGCCGACGCCTCGCGCGTCAAGCAGGCCGTCCAGGCCGTCGAGCGCGGCAAGTCGCAGGTCGACATCCTCAACGCCCTGCTCGAGGCCTGTCTGCAGTTCGGCTCGCGCGCGGCGCTGCTGATCCTGCGCGGCGAAACGTTCAGCGGATGGAAAGGCGTCGGCTTCAGCGCCCACGGCGGCAACGACGAGATGGTGAAGCGCTTCAACGCCGCGCCGGGGCTCATCCCCGAGCTCGACCACGTGCTGCGCGACGAACGGGTGGCGCTGTGGGACGGCGCGAACCTCGCCACGCGCCTCGGCGTCGGCGCCCCGACGCACGCCGCGCTCGTGCCGATGGTGATCAAGGACAAGGTCGCGGCCGCCGTCTACGTCGACGCGACCGAAGAGGACGCGGCGAAGTTCGACGCGGCGTCGATCGAGATCCTCGTCTTCACGACCGGGCTGCTCATCGACACGCTCGCCATCCGCAAGAAGATCCCCTCGCCGAGCCTCAACGAGGCCGAGGCCGCAGCAGCAGCCCCACCGCCGCCCCC
>JBKOUP010000203.1:0-3870 GCA_046723495.1 Acidobacteriota bacterium | reverse complement strand
GCAGGGGGCAGGGCGCCCTAATACAGCAGGTACTTCTTCCGCCGCTCGCGGAAGGCGCGCTCGTCGTCGGACCAATCGAGTTGCAGCGGCGCGCGCAGCAGATGGTCGTCGAATTTGAACTCCTTCGGATAGAGCCGCTGCAGCGCCAGGGCGATGGCGACGCCGGTCCTGACCGGCTGGAACGCGCCGCGGTCGGTGACCGTGAAGCGAACGCCGCCACATTCTTTCTTCGCGAAGATGCTGGCCTCGGGCGTGAAGCGGACAGGGTCAAATCGGATCCCCGGCAATTGGAACGCCGCCAATTCGTGCGCGAGGCGCTCCCCGTCGACGTACGGCGCGCCGGCCAGCTCGAACGGTGTGGGCGTGCCGCGGCCGACGGAGATCGACGTCTCCACGATGCCGATGCCTGGATACAGCGTCGCCTCGGCCAGGCTGCGCATGTTCGGCGAGGTGTCGATCCACGGCAACCCGGCGTCGTCCTGCCACTGCCCGCGCTTCCATCGCCGCAGCGGGATGACGGTGAGATCGACGTCGATGTGCCGCTCCTCGCGGAACATCTTCGCCAGCTCGCCGACCGTCATGCCGTGGCGGATCGGGACGTTGTGCCAGGCGATGAAGTCCTCCGGCCCGCGCAGCAACGGCCCTTCGACGGCGACGCCGCCGATCGGATTCACGCGGTCGAGGACGATGAATTTGACGTGCGCCTCCGCGGCCGCCTCCATCGCCAGGCGCATCGTGGCCACGTAGGTGTAGAAGCGCACGCCGACGTCCTGGATGTCGAAGACAAGGGCGTCGAGTCCGGCCAGCTGTTCCGGCTTCGGCTTTCGCGACTCGCCGTAGAGGCTGTAGACGCGAAGGTCGCGCACGGGATCGCGCATGTCTCCGACGTCGGCGTCGGCGGTGCCGGAGAGGCCGTGCTCCGGCGAAAAGATGGCCCGCACGTCGACGCCGGGCGCGCTGCGCAGGAGATCGATGGTCGGATTGCCGGCGCGATCGATGCCGGTGTGATTGGTGATGACGCCGATCTTCATCCCCCGCAGCGGCGCGAAGCGCTCGGCCACGAGGGTGTCGATGCCGTTGGAGACGTCGTCGCCGCGCGTGACCCAGCCGACGCGCGGCCGCGGCTGCGGTGTGCGCAACCCCGCTGCTCTCGCCGAGGCCGTGCCGAGGGCGACCTGCAGCGCGCGCACGTCGCCTTTGCCGTTCGGATGCACGCGGTTGGAGAGGAAAACGTAGAACGTCTTCGAGCCGGGATCGATCCACAGGATCGTGCCGGTGAAGCCGGTGTGGCCGTACGAGCCGGCGGGGAAGAGCGCGCCGCGCGGCCGGCTGTAGTTGGAGTCGATGTCGAAGCCGCCGGCGCGTTTCAGGACAACGCTGGGAGGCGTTTGCACGCTGGTCATCGCCCGCACGGTCTTGCGCTTGAACACGGGCGCGCCGCCGCGAAGGAACATCCGCGCGAACTTCGCCAGGTCGGCGGCGGTGGTGAAGAGCCCGGCGTGTCCGGCTACACCGCCCATGCGCCGCGCGGTCGGGTCATGGACGACGCCGCGAAGCATCACGCCGTCCGCGAATTCCGTCGGGGCGATGCGGCGCGATGTTCGTGGACGGAAGCCCGTATCGCGCATCCCCAGCCGCGCGAAGATCTCCCGCCGCGCGAAGACGTCGAGCGGCTCGCCGGAGACGCGGCGCACGACTTCGCCGAGGAGCTCGTAGTTGATGTCGGAGTATCGAAAGACATAACCCGGCCGGTTCACCGGCTCCTCGGCCACGGCCATGGCGATGCCGGTCTCGTAGCCGCTCCACGGCGTGCCGAGGTCGAGGTCGGGGCGCAGCCCGCTCGTGTGGGTCAGCAGCTGCCGGATGGTGATGTCGCCGCGCCCCTCGGCGATGTAGCGATTCAGCGGCGCGTCGAGCTCGACCTTTCCGCGCTCGATCAGCAGCCAGATCGACGGCGCCGTGGCCACGACCTTCGTCAGCGAGGCCGCGTCGAAGATCGTGTCGCGCGTCATCCGCTCGCGTCGCGGCACGAGGGCGCGATGGCCGTACGCCTTCTCGTAGACCTTGCCGCCGTGCTCGAGGTGATAGACCGCGCCGGGAATGTTGTGCTGGGCGATGGCGCGCTCGATCGTCTGATCGATCTCGTGGAGCGCGACGAAGGCGAGCGCGAGCAGCATCGGGGGCGGAGTGTAAGACGGCGTCCATCCGAGCGCAAAGACGCGCCGGTGCTCACGCAGCCGAGCGCGCCGCCGGGCCGGCGTCGAGCCGCGAAGCACTGACCGCAACGCCGACGATGACCGTCGTCAGCGCGCCGACAACGGTGTACCACGGCCAGGCCACGGCCTTGGCGACGCTCACCCACAACACGACGCCGATTCCGGCGCTCATGGCCACGAGCGCAGTCCTCGGCCCGCCGCGGCGCATGGTGCCGAGGAGGAAGACGCCGAGGACGGGACCGTTGATGAGCGAGGCGACGCCGAGCGCGGTCGAGAGCGCCGACTCGGTCTGACCGCGCAGGCCGAGGCCGACGACGATCTGCACGACGCCGGCGACGATCGTCACGACGCGCGAGACGTTGAGGATGTGCCGGTCGCTCGCCCGCGGCACGAACGGTTTGTACAGATCTTCGGTGAAGGCCGCGGCGATCGAGTTCAGCGACGACGACATCGCCGCCGCGAAGATCGCTGCGACGACGATTCCCGAAAGGCCGGTCGGCAGATGCCGCGTGATGAAGTCGGGGAAGACCTGGTCGGGCGCGTGGAAGGGCGCGGCCGGGCCGCCGCCGGCGATGAGGTCGGGGCGGTAGAACGCGAAAAGCAGGACGCCGATGAAGAGAAAGCCGATGAACTGCGCCAGGACGACGACGCCCGACGACAGGAGCGCCAGCGACGCGGAGCGGGGGCGGTCGGTGCACAAGTATCGCTGCACCAGGTATTGGTCGGTGCCGTGCGTCGACATGGTCAGGAAGCAGCCGCCGATCACGCCGGCCCAGAAGGAGAAGGTTCGGTGCAGGTCCAGCGCGAAGTCGAAGACCTGGAATTTGTGGTGCGCTTCGCCGAGAGCGATGGCCGCCGTCAGCCCGCCGGGGATGCCGCGGATGAGCACGATGGCCGCGGCCAGCGCGCCGCCGATGTAGATGCCGAGCTGCACGACCTCGATCCAGACCACGGCCTCCATCCCGCCATAGAAGGTGAAGACGATCATGACCACGCCGATGACGACGACGCAGAGGGTGACGACCGACTCGACGGAGACGCCGGCCACGCTGCCGTAGACGGCGGCCAGGACGAAGGCGGTGAGGAGGAGGCGCACGCCGTCGGCGATGGTGCGCATGGTGATGAAGAGGGTGGAGGCCAGGGCGCGCACGCGCCAGCCGAAGCGCTCCTGCAGGAGCTGGTAGACGGTGATCATCTCGCCGCGGAAGTACGAGGGGATGAAGAGCAGGGAGATGACGACGCGCCCGACGAGGTAGCCGAAGACGAGCTGCAGGAAGGTGAAGTCGCCTCCCCGCGCGTAGGCGATGCCGGGGACGGAGATGAAGGTGATGGTGGAGGTCTCCGTCGCGACGATGGACGCGCTGATGGCCCACCACGGCACGCCGTGCCCGGCCAGGAAGGAGCGCGTGGTGGTCTACTGCCGCCGCCCGAACCAGGCTCCGGCGGCGACGACGGCGACGAGATAGCCGGCGATGATGACGAGGTCGATGACGTGCAAAGCCGCGCGATTGTAGCGTGTCCGTCAAGGCATTGGGGACGCTCATAAGCTCCCATTGAGCGCCGTCATTGTGGCGTTGACTCTCATCCGCACCTATAGAGCATTCGCTGCATTGTGCTGGCGCACCTCTGTGCACGATTTCGCACTGCACAGGGG
>JBKOUP010000494.1:0-1370 GCA_046723495.1 Acidobacteriota bacterium | reverse complement strand
ACATGCAGGAGGTGATCAAGCGCGGCCACCTCTACATCGCCCAGCCGCCGCTGTTCAAGGTCACGCAGGGGAAGAAAGACTCGTACCTGAAGGATGAATCGGAGAAGTCGCGCTTCCTGCTGAACCGCGTCGCGGAGTCGGTGAGCGTCAACGGGCTGCGCGGCGAGGCGCTGGTGAATCTGCTGCAGCGCGCCGAGGAGTACCGCACGCACGCTCGCAAGCTCACGGTGCGCGGCATGCCCCGCGAGGCGGTGGACATCCTGCTCGGCCAAGGCCTCACCGACCGCACGGCGCTGGGCGATTCCGACAAAATGACCGCCGCCGCCGTCGCGCTGAAGATGGCCGGGTTCGAGCACGTCAAGCACGCGACGGATCCCGAGACCGAGACGCCGATCCTGCAGTTCAACGTCGGCGTGAACGGCAGCGGACGCAAGCTGACGGTGAATCCGGAGTTGCTGTCCTCGTATGAATATCGACAGACCGCGAAGGCGTACGAGGTGCTCCGGCATTACGGACTCGCGCCGTACGAAGTGCGCCACGGCGAGGAGACGACGACGTACGCGAACGTCTACGACCTCATCGACGCGATCTACAAGCTCGCCGAAAAAGGCCTCACCATCCAGCGCTACAAAGGCCTCGGCGAAATGAACCCCGAGCAGCTCTGGGAAACGACGATGAACCCGCAGACCCGCCACCTGCTGCAGGTGGCGATCGAGGACGGCGTCGGCGCCGACGAGATGTTCACGATCCTCATGGGGGATCAGGTGCAGCCGCGGCGCGAGTTCATTCAGGACAATGCGCTGGATGTGAAGAATCTGGATATCTGAAGGTTCTTAGTTGTTAGTTCTTAGTTCTTAGAGCTAACGGCAAACTAACAACTAAGAACTAAGAACTAACAACCAAGAACCAATGCCAGACGACTTCGACTACACCAGCCACAACGAGCCCCGCGTCCCCGTCAACATCGAAGACGAGATGCGCAAGTCGTATCTCGACTATGCGATGTCGGTCATCATCGGCCGCGCGCTCCCCGACGTCCGCGACGGGCTCAAGCCCGTGCACCGGCGCATCCTCTTCGGCATGTACGAGCAGGGGAACACCTCCGGCAAGGCGTACAAGAAATCGGCGCGCATCGTCGGCGACGTGATGGGCAAGTACCACCCGCACGGCGACAGCGCCATCTACGACGCCGTCGTGCGCATGGCCCAGGACTTCTCGATGCGCTACGAGCTCGTCGACGGCCAGGGCAACTTCGGCTCGCTCGACGACGATCCGCCCGCGGCCATGCGCTACACCGAGGTGCGGCTGACGCGCTTCGCCGAAGAGCTCATGCGCGACGACATCGACAAGGAAACCGTCGACTGGGTGCC
>JBKOUP010000503.1:0-2353 GCA_046723495.1 Acidobacteriota bacterium | reverse complement strand
GCTCTGCGAGGACTACGACGTTGTGGCCCGCTATCAAGGGGGCCACAACGCCGGGCACACGGTGAAGTTCGGCGACGAGCACTTCGCGCTTCGCCTGATCCCCTCGGGGATCCTGCACCGCTCGAAGCTGTGCATTCTCGGCAACGGCATGGTCATCGACCCCGAGGCCCTGCTCGAGGAAATCGAGAGCCTGCGCGGGCTCGGCGTGGTCATCGACGACAACCTCAAGATCAGCGACGCCGCGCACGTGATCCTGCCGTACCACAAGGCCATCGACCTGGCCCGCGAGGAGGCCGCCGGAAAGACGAAGATCGGCACGACCGGGCGCGGCATCGGCCCGGCGTATGAGACGAAGGTCAGCCGCTACGGCATCCGCATCGCCGACCTGCTCGACCCCGACGTGCTGCGCGAGCGCATCGAGTTCGCCTGCGCGGAGAAGAATACGGTGCTGTCGAACCTCTACCGCAAGCCGGCCCACGACCCGAAAAAGCTCTTCGACGACTACACGCGCTACGGCGAGGTGCTGGCGCCGCGCATCACGAACGGCACGGTGCTGATCAACGAGCAGATCCGGGCCGGCAAACGAGTCATGTTCGAAGGCGCGCAGGGGACGATGCTCGACATCGACCACGGCACGTACCCGTTCGTGACGTCGTCGAACACGGTGGCCGGCGGCATCTGCATCGGCCTCGGCGTGGCCCCGAAGCACATTCACCGGGTCATCGGCGTGGCCAAGGCCTACACCACGCGCGTCGGCGGCGGCGCGTTCCCGACGGAGCTCGACGACGCCCACGGCGAACACCTGCGTAGCCGCGGCAACGAGTTCGGGACGGTGACGGGCCGCCCGAGACGAACCGGCTGGCTCGACCTGCCGGTGGTGCGCACCTCGGCGATGCTGAACGGCCTCGACGCGCTGGCGCTGACGAAGCTCGACGTCCTCGACGAGTTCGAGGAGATCCCCGTCTGCACGAGCTACAACGTGCGCGGCGAGCAGTGGCGGACGTTCCCCGCCTTCGCCGTCGCGCACCACGACTACAAGCCGGAGTACCGCACGATGAAGGGATGGAAGACGTCGACGGCGGGAATCACGTCGTACGACGACCTGCCCGCCGCGGCAAAGGACTACATCAAGTTCATCGAGGACGAGACGGAGTGCCCGGCGACGATCGTCTCCACGGGGCCGCGGCGGGAAGAGACGGTTGTGCGAGCGTTAACGCCCGAATAACCGATAGATCAACGCCGTCCCCAGCCCCCACGCCCCGTTGATCACCAGCCCCACCACCACCAGCTTCCCGCTATGCGGCAGCGGCTGATGCTTGATCAGCGGCTGGATGATCAGGCCGGCGACGAGCGTCGGCAGCACGGCGCCGAAGAGCGTCGACGCCAGCAGGAATTGCCGCGACTTCGCCAGGATCGCGATCATCACCGCTCCCCACACGCCGCCCCAGAAGGCCAGCGAGATCACGGCGGGGACGCCCCACGGCGGCACCGGCTTCATCGACCACGGCGCGCGGTCGATCCAATGAAAGTAATGAAGGATCCAGAGCGCGATCTGGTGGAACACGAGCGTGGCCACGAAGCCGGCCACGAAGCCGAGGAGCAGGCGGCGAGTCATAACAGCACCTTCCTGAAATACTCGATCGTGCGCGAGAGGCCGACCTCGAGCGGCACGACCGGCTCCCATTGCAGCAATCTCCGCGCCTTCGTGATGTCGGGGCGGCGGATCTTCGGGTCGTCCTCGGGCAGCGGGCGGAACTCGATCGGCGCGCTCGTCCCGGTCAGGCGCTTGATCTCCTCGGCGAACTGCAGCACCGTCATCTCCGACGGATTGCCGATGTTGGTCGGCATCGTCTCGTCCGACATCAGCAGCCGGTAGATGCCGTCAACCAGATCGGAGACGTAGCAGAACGAGCGCGTCTGCGAGCCGTCGCCGAACACGGTGAGCGGCTCATTGCGCAGCGCCTGCGAGATGAAGGCCGGCACCACGCGCCCATCGTTCACGCGCATCCGCTCGCCGTAGGTGTTGAAGATGCGGACGATGCGCGTCTCGACGCCGTGGAAGCGGTGATAGGCCATGGTCATCGCCTCGGCGAAGCGCTTGGCCTCGTCGTACACACCGCGCGGCCCGACCGGATTGACGTTGCCCCAGTAGTCCTCCTTCTGCGGATGGACCAGCGGATCGCCGTAGACCTCCGAGGTCGAGGCGAGGAGATAGCGCGCCTTCTTGTCCTTGGCCAGGCCGAGTGCCTTGTGCGTGCCGAGCGATCCGACCTTGAGCGTCTGAATCGGTTTCTCCAGGTAGTCGATCGGGCTGGCCGGCGAGGCGAAATGCAGGACGTAGTCGAGCGGCCCG
>JBKOUP010000030.1:0-7647 GCA_046723495.1 Acidobacteriota bacterium | reverse complement strand
TCCGATCACGAAGGCGGTCCTCGGCCGGCACTACAACTTCGTCGGACAGATTCGCATCCTCCGCGCCGACGATCGCCGCTCCTGCGCCATCATCGCCTCCTCCTGCGACGTCATCAACGTCGGCGACAGGCTCAAGCCGATGCCGCAGCTCCCCATCCCGCTGGCGCGCATCCCCGCGCTTCCGGCGTTTTGCGAGCCGCGCACGAGCCGCGGGAACGGCTACATCGTGAACGCGCAGGGCGGGTGGTCGGACGCGCTCGCCTCCGGCATCCTGGTCGAGATCAACCTCGGACGCGACGATCAGCTCCAGCCCGGCGACTTCCTCACCGTCTGGCGCGAGAGCCTTCAGCCCGGGCAGCCGCCCCAGGTCCTCGGACAGATCGGCGTGCTGACCACCGAGGCCCACGCGGCCACCGGGAAGATCGTCAGCACGCGATACGCGATGCGGGTGGGCGATCACGTCGAGATACGATAGAATCGCCGCCCCCGGGGTCCATAGCTCAGCGGTTAGAGCTACCGGCTCATAACCGGCAGGTCCCAGGTTCGAATCCTGGTGGACCCACCAGGAGCGGCTTAGCACGATGATTGATCTCAAGCGACACCACCAAATCGATCCGACACAGGCGTTCCACCAGAGGAACGCCTTTTTCGTTTATGGAGGGTCCTCTCGTTGAACCACGACGTCGAGAAACTGTGGGAGTTGCAGACGGTTCTCACGCAGCTCAACGATCGAGAAAAGCAGCTGACCACCAAGCCCGAAGCCTTCGCCGCGATCGATCGCGAGTGGCAGTCCGCCAACGAGGAGATGGCCAAGCTCGAGCAGCAGATCGAGGTCTCGTCGAAGGAGCGCCGCCGCGTCGACGGCGAGCTCGCCGATCAGCAGGAGCTGCTCAAGAAATACCAGGGGCAGCTGATGCAGGTGAAGAACCAGCAGCAGTACGCCGCGGCGTGGAAAGAGATCGACGCCACGCGCAAGCACGTCAAGGAGCTCGAGGACGCGGAGCTCAAGGCCATGGGCGAGGTGGAGTCGTTGCAGAAGCAGCTCGACGAGCGCCGCGCCGGCAGCGCGGACCTCAAGTCGCGCTGGGACGTCGCCCACGAGCAGTGGCAGTCGTCGCTCGGGCAGCTCCAGCACGAGGCCGCGCAGCTCCGCGAGCGCGCCGCCGCGATCGAAGCGCAGATCCCGCCGCGCATGAAGAGCGACTTCTACCGCATCTACAACCAGCGCCAGAAGCTCGCCGTCGTGCCGGTGGCGAACGAATCGTGCAGCGCCTGCCGCACCCGCGTGCGCCCGCAAGTCTCGCAGCAGCTCAAGCGCGGCGAGCTCGTGCACTGCGAGGGCTGCCACCGCATCCTCTACACGGAGACCTCCGAATCCTGAAAGTGACGGCCTTCGTCGACGGCGCCTCGCGCGGAAACCCGGGGCCGGCCGGCTTCGGCGCGATCCTCCGCACGGACCGCGGCGAGGTCATCGAGCTCTGCGGCTACCTCGGCACGACGACGAACAACGTCGCCGAGTACACGGGCCTGATCGAGGCCCTGCTGATGGCGAAGGAGGAAGGGGCGACGGAGATCGACGTCATCTCCGACTCGGAGCTGCTCGTCAAGCAGATGCTCGGCAAGTACCGCGTGAAGCACCCGAACCTCATCCCGCTGTACGAAAAGGCGCGGCGCCTGGCGCACGAGTTCCGCCGCTTCACGATCCGCCACACGCTGCGCGCCGGGAACAAGGAGGCGGACCGGCTGGCGAATCTGGCGGTGGACCGGGCGGATGGGAGATGGGAGAGGCGCATTGGAGTAAACCAGAAACCAGAAACCAGAAACCAGAAATGATGGCGGAGCTTCTGGTTTCAGGTTTCTGGTTTCTGGTTTGAAATCATGCCGATCCTCGAAAACGTAGCCGAGGTCCGCCGCCGAATCGCAAACGCCTGCGCGCGTTCCGGCCGCAACGCGAACGACGTCACCCTCGTCGCCGTCACCAAAGTCTTCCCCGCCGACTACGTCTCCGCCGCGATCGCCGCGGGCGTCGCCGACATCGGCGAGAACCGCGTGCAGGAAGCGCGCGAGAAGAAGCCGCTCGTCGAGGGCAGCGCGCGCTGGCATCTCATCGGGCATCTGCAGTCGAACAAGGCCAAGGACGCGGTGAAGCTCTTCGACGTCATCCAGACCGTCGACTCCCTCGATCTCGCGCAGAAAATCGCTCGCGCGGCCGAGGCGGCAGGGAAACGGCAGGAGATCCTGCTGCAGGTGAACATCGGCAACGAAGAGCAGAAGAGCGGCGCCGAGCGCGCCGAGGTCCGGGCGCTGGTGAAGGCGTTGCGCGGCATCGACGCTCTCGACCTGCGCGGCCTCATGGCCATCCCGCCGCTTGGCACGGCCGAGGAGACGCGGCGATACTTCCGCGAGCTGCGCGCCCTGCGCGACGACGCCGGCGTCGAGCAGCTCTCCATGGGCATGAGCGAAGACTTCGAGACCGCCATTGAAGAGGGAGCGACGATCGTCCGCGTCGGCCGGGCCATCTTCGGGGAGCGGCGCTGATGAAGTGGGTCGCGCCGTTCATCGAAGTCGTGCTGATGATCCTCACCTTCATCGAGTGGCTCATCATCATCTGGGTCATCCTCTCCTGGATCGTCTTCTTCGCCTCGCAGACGTCGTTCCGCTGGCGCAACCGCGGGCTCTACAACCTCCTCGCGCAGCTCAACGACCTGCTGAACCGCATGGCCTATCCGTTCATCCGGCCGTTCCGGCGCATCCTGCCTCCGCACAAGATGGGCGGGATCGATTGGTCGCCGCTGTTGCTCCTCCTGGCCATCTATCTGATTCGGCGGCTGTTATCGCTTATACTCGTCCCGTCAGTTCCACCGTTGTGATGGGAGGCCGGGATGCAGAACCTCACTCCGCTCGAGATTCAGAAGCAGACGTTCTCGCGGGCGATCAAGGGCTACACCGTCGACGAGGTGCGCGCGTACCTGCACCTCGTGGCCGAGGAGATCGAGCGGCTGGTCAAGGACATCGACCGCCTCATGCGCGACAACGGCATGCTGCGCGAGGAGCTCGAAGACCACAACCAGCGCGAGCGCATCCTCAAGGACACGCTGCTGTCGGCGCAGAAAGTCTCCGAGGACGTGCGGGCGAACGCGCGCAAGGAGGCGGAGCTCATCGTCAAGGACGCGGAGCTGCTCTCCGACCGCCTGATCGCGCACGCGCAGTCGCGCGTGGCCGACCTGGAGCGCGCCATCCAGGAGCTGAAGATGGAGCGCCGCGCCGCGCGCAACAAGCTGCAGACGATGCTCGACACCACCCAACAGCTCCTCATGCTCGACGCCGAGCAGGAGGCCAACGAGGCCCCGATCACGAGCCTTTTCCGAAAGAGCGAATGACGCGTTGTCGCTGCTGATCCACAACCTCGGACAGATCGCCACGCCGGTCGGCCGCGGCGCGGCCCGCGGCGCGTCCATGCGCAAGCTGACGCTCTACGACGCCGGCGACGTCATCGTCATCGAGCGCGGGCGCTTCCTCTACGTCGGCCCGCGCAGCGAGATGCCGCGCGAGATCGTCGTCGACGACGACTTCGACGCCCGCGGCGCCACCGCCATCCCCGGCTTCGTCGACTCGCACACGCACATCGCCTTCGCCGGCTCGCGCGAGTCGGAGTTCAACCGCCGCCTGCACGGCGAGACGTACGAGGAGATCGCCGCGTCCGGCGGCGGCATCGCGTCCACCGTTCATGCCACGCGCCGCGCGACGGAGGAGCAGCTCTGCGAGGAGGTGCTGCACCACGCGCGGCTGATGGCGCTGCACGGGACGACGACGGCGGAGGCGAAGAGCGGCTACGGCCTCGACAAGGAGTGCGAGCTCAAGCAGCTCCGCGCCATCCGCGCCGCCAACGAGCGCTCGCCGGCGCGCCTGGTGCCGACGTGCCTGGCAGCGCACGAGCTCCCGCCGGAGTCGCGCGGCAGCGACGCGGCGCGGCAGGGATGGATCTCGACGATCATCGGCGAGATCCTGCCCGCCGTCGCGGAGCAGCGCCTGGCCGCGTTCTGCGACGCCTTCGTCGAGCGCGGCGTCTTCACGCGCGACGAAGGGGCGGCCGTGCTCAACGCCGGCAGCGAGCTCGGATTGATCCCGCGCCTCCACGCCGACGAGCTCTCCGACACCGACGGCGCCGCGCTCGCCGTCGAGGTGGGCGCCGCGTCCGCCGATCATCTGATGTTCGTCTCCGAGCAGGGCATCGAGGCGCTGGCGAAGTCGAACACGGTGGCGAACCTGCTCCCGGCCACGAGCTTTTTCCTGATGAGCGGCCGTTACGCGCCGGCCCGCGCGCTCATCGACGCCGGCGCGGTGGTGTCGCTGTCGACCGACTGCAATCCCGGCTCGTCGATGACGGAGTCGATGCCGATGGCCATCCAGCTGGCCACGCTGCAGATGCGCATGACGGTGGAGGAGGCCCTGACCGCGGCGACGCTCAACGGCGCCTACTCGCTCCGCATCAGCAGCGAGACCGGCTCGATCGAGACCGGCAAGCGCGCCGACCTCGTGCTGCTCGACGCGCCGAGCTACCTGCACCTCGTCTACCACTTCGGCGTGAACCTCGTGCGGGACGTGTTCCGCGACGGGGTGCAGGTGGTGGGGGAGGGGCGGGTCATCGACGGCGCCAAATGATCCGATCCAGCCGAACGCCGAGCTTGCGCGCGTCGTTCGGCGGGCTGACGGTGCGGTCGGTCGTCAGGACCAGATTGGTCCCCTCGGCGTCGTAAGCGCGCACCTCCTCCGTCTTTGTCGTTGTGAAGCGATCGAGGAGACGGCCATCGAGCTCGATCGCGATCGTCGCGGGGAGGTTCTCGCGCGGGATCTCGATCGCGAGCTCGAGGTGAGCACGGCCGGCGATCTTCGGTAGCGTCGTGACGGAGCGCGCGCCCATCCATCGCCACGTTTGCGGCGGCAGTCCCTCCTCGGCGTACCAGCCGTCGCCGAAGACGATCGCGGTCCGCTGCAGCGGCCCCGCTTTTTCCCAGAGGCAGAGCGCGCCGGCGGCGGGGGTGTCGCAGACGAATTGCGAGGCGAACCAGGCGCGGCTCGCGGCGTTCATCTGCCAGTTGCCGCGCCAGCCGAGGATGGCGAAGCGGGCGGCGGCGAGGCGGGCCCGGAGTTGCGTTTGCGGGGCGGGCGATTGGAAGGCGGCGGCCGTGTCGGGAAACTTCGCGCCGCCGCGCGTGGCCTCGAGGAGCATTGTGCCGTAGGTGTCGGGAATCATCGGGAGGCGGCCGGCGGCGAGCGACCACTGCGGCTCGAATGTGAAGAGCGGCGCGTCCGCCGGGACGAAGTCGCGAATCGTCGCGGCGACGGCGGGCAGCTCCGGCGCTCGGCCGCGCGACGCGAGAATGGACTGCCGCAGCGACGGGACGGCGACGAGCAGCGCCACGAGGGCGGCGCCCCGAAACCGCAGCAACGCGGCGGCGCCGATTCCGGCCAGGACGCATTCGCTCGCGGCGAGGTGCGCGTTGTACTGGCTCCAGTACGACGCCGAGGCGAGGAACGACGCCGCCGTCAGGACCGCGGCGACGGCGAAGAAGCGCGCGGCCTGCAGGCGCAGGATCGACAGCAGGCCGACGGCGGCGAGGATCGTGGCCACGACGTGGCCGCCGGCGAGGATCTCCGGAAGGCGCGCGGCACGGGCGACGATGCCGTCGGGCGGGCGGGTGGCGTGGAAGAGCAGCGTCTGCTCGACGAACGCATGCGGAGCGACGAGGAAGAGCGGCGCGACGAGGACGACGCCGGCGACGATCGCGCCGCCGAGGAGTCGCGGGATGTCGCGGCGGGAGCCGGAGACGAGCGCCGCGATGATCCAGATTCCGCCGAAGACTTTCACCGCGCACGCGGCGCCGAGGGCCAGGCCGGCGAGGAACGGCTTGGCGCGCAGCCACGCCGCGGCGCCGGCGAGGCAGGCGAGATTCAGAGCCATCTCCAGGAATGGGCCGCGCTCCGCCGTCACGGCCTCGGGATACGTGGCGTATAGAGCCGCCGCGGCGATCGCGCCGGTGAGCCCGGCGGCGCGCAAGGTGATGCGGCCGGCGAGGAACGTGCTGATCGCGCCGATGAAGGCCGCGGCGATGCGCATCGCCGCGAACGCGCGCGCCGGATCGTGGAACCACGACGTGATGGCGGCGACGTACAGCAATCCCGGCGGGTGGACGAAGACGAAGTCGTGGTACGGCAGCACGCCGCGGAGCAGCATCACCGAGGCGGAGAAGTAGACGCCTTCGTCGTAGTCGACGACCCACGCCAGCGGGCCGCCGGCGCGGAGGAGCGGAGCGAGGCGCAGCGCGAGAGCGCCGAGCGCGATCGCGAGCAACGCGGCGTCACCGATAAAACGCCGCGATCCGTTCATAAAGCTTCTCGGCGATCGACGCCTTGCACTCGTGCGAGCAGCCGGCGATGTGGGGCGTGAGCACGAGGCGCGGGTGGTTCGGCAGCGGGGCGGGCGGCGGCTCGGGGTCGTAGACGTCGAGGGCGAGGCCGCCGAGGTGGTTGGCGGCGAGGGCGTCGAGCGCGGCCTGCTGGTCGAGGACTTCGCCGCGCGCGGCGTTGACGAGGAACGCGCCCCGCGGCAGCCGCGCGATCTGCGGCGCGGCGATCATGCCCCGCGTCTCCTCGGTCAGCGGGACGTGCAGCGTGAGGATGTCGCTCGACTCGAGCAGCGCGTCGAGCGACGGCACGGGCGTGGCGTGGCGAGCGGCAAAGTCATCGATGTACGGATCGTACGCGCTCACGCGCACGCCGAACGCGCCGGCCAGGCGGGCCACGCGGCGGCCCACTTCGCCGAGGCCGGCGATGCCGAGGCGATAGTGGCGGAGCTCGTGGCGCGTGGCGCAGTCCTCGCGGCGAAAGATCCCCCGGCGCATTTCCTCGGTGTACTGCGGGATCGTGCGCGTCATCATCAGGAGGAAAGCGATCACGATCTCGGCCACCGCGTTCGCGTTCTCGCCGGGGAGATTGACGATGGCGATCCCGCGCTCGCGCGCGGCGGCGACGTCGATGTTGTCGATGCCGCTCGTCCCCTGCGCAATCAGCTCGAGATGCGGCGCGCCGTCGAGGAGCTCGCGCGTGACGCGGTTGTGCGCGCGCGTGACGAGGACCTCGGCCGCGGCGAGCTCCGGCACGATCTCGAAACGGCCGTCGGCCGCGAGGCGCGCCAGGAAGCGCGCGTCGAGGTCCGCGGCGATGAGGACTTTTTTCTTCGTCACGGTAAACTGCGATCCGCTTTGCATTTTCTCCGAAAGCACTCCATCGCGCTCGCCGCGATCGTGACCTGGCACTTCATTTTTTTCTTTCCGACGCTCCTCATGCAGCGCGTCGTGTCGCCGAACGACATCTTCAACAACTTCGCGCCGTGGGGCGACGGCCGGACCGCGGTCGCGCAGAACGCCGTCATCAACGACCCGCCGACGTCGTACCTGACGATGCTCTCGCTCGTCAAAACCGAGCCGCGCGCGTTCCACTGGGACCCGTTCGTGGCCTGCGGGATCCCCGGCTGGGGCTCGTCGTCGGCCGCGTCGCTGACGCCGTTCGCCTTCCTTCCGGCGGTGCTCCTGCCGCTGTCGTGGGTCTACACCGGCATCATCTTCCTGAAGCTCAACGTCGCGTTTT
>JBKOUP010000097.1:0-13001 GCA_046723495.1 Acidobacteriota bacterium | reverse complement strand
GCTGATGACGGTGGCGGTCGTGGCGCCGAAGACGATCGTGCGCGGGCCCTGCGTGGCGCCGCTGGTCCAGAAGCGCGTGCCGTCGACGCTGGTGGCGGAGCGGATGTTCTGCGTGACGGTGCCGGTGTCGACGTAGGAGGTGGAGGCGTCGAGATTGCCATTGGCATCGACGCGGCCGATGACGCGCGGCACCGTGTTGCTGGCGGTGACGGCCGTGCCGATGGCCGCGTCATAGCCGGGCACGACGAGGTATCGCGTGTCCTCGGAGCGCGTGAGGAAGCCCTCGGTCGTCGCCGTGCCGGAGGCGACGAGGCGGGGGCTGGCCGCCGTCGGCATGGCCACGGACTGGACGAGAACGCCGGCGGGCGTGTACTCGTCGAGGAAGACGGCGGTGCCGTTGCTTCCGAGCGCGGCGCTGCCGTCGCCGACCCGGTAGAGAACGATGTTGCCGGCGGTGAAGGAGCCGGCGGCGGCGATGGACACAGAAAGAACAAATGCGGCAAAAGCCGCGAACGCGACTCGGCGTGAATACATAGGGATGTGCGCCTTTCTCTACGGGGTGTAGAGCGCAGGATAGCGGCGCCGAGGGCGTGGGTCAACGGATGTTTTGACGCGGAAATGATTGGGGGACCAAGAGTTAATCAGGGGGCCAGAATGTCGAGCGTCGGGAAGTAGGTACGGAAGCGCCTGGCGTCGCGCGTCAGGAGGCGGAAGCCCGCCACCGCCGCATGAGCGCCGATGTAGAAGTCGGGCAGGGGCGTGGACCTCGTGCCGCCACGACGGCGATACGTGACAAATGCTTTTCCCGCCAGAAACGCCGCCTCGTACGGGAGGGGGTCGCGGCGGAACGCCGATGGGGAAAGCAAGGCATCGAGGATTTCGACTCTGTCGAACCCGACGGAAACCTCGGCGTAGATGATGGGGTTGATCACCAGGATCGATTCATCAGCAGCCTTGGCCAGCGCGTCCGAGGACCACTTGCTCCATGCCGGGTCATCGATGGCGACGTCGAGAATGACGTTGCTGTCGACGAGAATCGCCACGTCAGCCCCTCGTCAGTTTCATGATTTCGTCCGTCGTCATTTTGGTTGTGGCAGTTCCGCGCATCCGGCGGATGAGCTCTGCGCCTCTCGATCCGCTTCGCTTCTTGACGATCTGAACGGTGCTGCCCTTCACGACGAACTCGACTTCGGTCTCGGGAAGAAGACCGAGGCGCTCGCGGATCCCCTGCGGGATCGTGACCTGGCCTTTCGAGGTGATTTTCATGCTTAATCTTACTCCTACCGGTAAGAATCTTACACATGACCCGATGTACGTGTGGCTGATCGTCCCCTGCGAGCCGATCGCTTCACGAATCCGCGACCAGTTCATGCGCAACACATGTTGACATGCGCAGCACATGCGCTACGATGACCGCATGGCCAAAATGATTCAGATTCGTAATGTGCCGGACGCGATTCACCGGAAGCTCAAAGCGCGTGCAGCGCATGCCGGCAAATCGCTGTCCGGTTACCTCCTCGAGCAGATCAAACGTGAAGCGGAGTCGCCGACGGTGGAAGAGCTGATCGGGCGCATAGCAAGCCGTCGCCCGGTAAAGCTCGACAGGCCAACGGCCGACATCATTCGCGAGGAGCGCCAGGAGCGCGCCAAGTATCTTGAGCGTCGTCGTTGATGCCTCGGTGGTCGTCGATTTCCTCATCGACGTCGATCGTGCGACCACTCTGAGCGAACGTCTCACAACGTTTCAGGTCTTGCACGCGCCGCATCTGATCGATCTCGAGGTGCTGCAGTTCATCCGCGGACGTCACCTCCTCGGCCAGATCGATGCAGTGCGCGCAAGCGAGGCGATCGCCGATCACCTCGCTCTACCGATCAAACGCTACCCTCACCATATGCTGATGAGGCGCGCGTGGGAGCTCCACGCCAACATCACGGCCTACGACGCGATCTACGTCGCTTTGGCGGAGTACCTTACCGCGACCCTCATCACCTCCGACGTCCGCCTCGCCAAAGCCGCCGCGCGCTTCGTGGACGTCGAGGTTCCCCGCCAGCCGCTACACTAGCCCATCCATGCTCTGGACCCCCCACGCCCTCCCGTGGCTGATCGTCGCGGCGGCGCTGCTCGTACTGGCCGCGGTCATCTTCAGCCGGCAGCGCGCCTCGCGCGTGGCCGTGCTCTTCTGCGCGATGATCGTCCTCGTTGCCGTCTGGTTCGGCGCGTTCGCGGCCATGTACCTCAGCGCCGACGCCGACGTCGCCGCGCGTTGGGGCCGCCTCGGCCTCGCCGCGGTGGCGCTGCTCCCGGCAGCGATCTACGACTTCACCACCACCGCGCTGCGGCTCTACTCGAAGCGGCGCGCCGTCGTGCGCGTCGTCTGGGTCATCGCCGGCGCTTGGGCCGTCATCGGTGCGTTCAGCAGCGGCCTGGCGCAGCGTGTCGCAGCGCATCCGTGGGGCTTTTACCCCGCGGCCGGACCGCTGCTGCCGCTCTTTCTCCTCTTCTTCTTCGCCGTCCTCGGCGCGCAGCTCGCCGAGGGACTCGCCGAGCAGCGGCGCACGCCGGATGCGCGGCGCCGGCGGCGCATCGGGCGCATGATGATCGCCTTCGCCGTCGTTTACCTCTCCGCCTTCGACTTCCTGCCGATGTTCGGCGTGCGCACGCGTCCCGCCGGCTACATCCCCGTCCTCGTTTTCATCGCCGTCGCCTGGACCGCCATCGTCCGCCACCGCCTCGCGCCGATCACCGCGGCGCGCGCGGCGCGGGAGATCCTCGAGACCATGGCCGACGCCCTCTTCGTCATCGACGCCGAGGGCTGCATCCGCGTCGTCAACGGCGCCGTGCGCACCCTTCTCGGCTACCAGCAGTCCGACCTCCTCGGCCGCTCCATCGACGCCCTCGAAGTCCTGAGCGGCGACGCCACCATCTCGCGAACGCTGCGCGAGCTCTCCAAACGCGGCGCCATCCGCGACCAGCATCGCCTGCTGCGCCACAAGGACGGGCACCCCATCGACGTCAGCATCTCCATCTCGCCCGTCAGCGAAGTCAACGTCCAGGAAGGCGCCGTCGTCATCGCTCGCGACATCCGCGAGCGCATGCGCGCCCACGACGAGCTGCACTCCGCCATGCGCCGTCTCGAGGCCAGCAATCGCGAGCTCGAGGACTTCGCCTACGTGGCCTCGCACGACCTGCAGGAGCCGCTGCGGAAGATCCAGGCCTTCGGCGATCGATTGAAGGCCAAGCACGCCCACGAGCTCGCCCCGCAGGCCCGCGACTACATCGACCGCATGCAGGCCGCGGCGAAGCGGATGCAGATCCTCATCAACGATCTCCTGACCTTCTCGCGCGTCACCACGAAGGCCCAGCCCTTCGTCCCGGTCGACCTCGGCCAGATCGCCGCCGAGGTCGCGCACGACCTCGAGCTGCGCGCCCACGACGCCCGCGGGGAGATCGTCATCGGCGCGCTCCCCTCCATCGAGGCCGATCCGCTGCAGATGCGCCAGCTCCTGCAGAACCTGGCCAGCAACGCTTTGAAGTTCCATCGGCCGGACGTGCCGCCGCGCGTGGAGATTGCCGGCGACACGGAGAACGGCACGAGCGCGCGCATCGTCGTCAAGGACAACGGCATCGGTTTCGACGAGAAGTACGCCGAGCGCATTTTCACGATGTTCGAACGCCTGCACGGACGCGGAAGTTACGAAGGAACCGGCATCGGTCTGGCAATCTGTCGCAAAATAGCGGAGCGTCACGGCGGGGAGATCGCGGCGCGCAGCGTGCCGGGCGAAGGCTCGACCTTCATCGTCACGCTGCCAGTCCATCAACACGAGGAGACACATGCCTGATCACGGCAAGCCGATCGTCATCCTGCTCGCCGACGACGACGAAGAAGACCGCATGCTCGCCGCCGACGCGCTGGCGGAGAGCCGCGTCGTCAACGACCTTCGCTTCGTCGAGGACGGCGACGAGCTGCTCGACTACCTCTACCACCGCGGCGCCTACACCGACCCGAGCGCCTCGCCGACTCCCGGCCTCATCCTGCTCGACCTGAACATGCCGCGCAAAGACGGCCGCGAAGCGCTGCGCGAGATCAAGGCCGATCCCGACCTGCGCCGCATCCCCATCATCGTTCTCACCACGTCGAAAGCCGAGGAGGACATCTACCGCACCTACGACCTCGGCGCGAACTCATTCATCACCAAGCCGGTCAGCTTCGAAGGTCTCGTCACCGTCATGCGCGACATCGGCCGCTACTGGATCGAGATCGTCGAGCTGCCGCCGGACCGCATCGAACAACGTTGAACGAACGCGACGCGCGCGCTGTACGCATCCTTCTCGTCGAGGACGACGAGGACGACTTCGTCCTCACTCGCGATCTCCTCGGCGAGAGCCGGCGCACGCGCTTCGAGCTCGACTGGGTCAACTCCTTCGACGCCGCCATCGACGCGCTCACGAACAACGGCCACGACCTGGCCCTCATCGACTACCGCCTCGGCGAGCACGACGGACTCGAGCTCCTGCACTTCGCCCGGCAGCTCGGCGTGGCCGCGCCGTTGATCCTGCTCACCGGCCAGGGCGACGGCGACATCGACCTCGCCGCCATGCGCGCCGGCGCCGCCGACTACCTCGTCAAGGGGCAGATCGACGCGCCGCTGCTCGAACGCTCCATCCGCTACGCGCTCGAGCAGAGCCGCACGCTACACGCCCTGCGCGAGAGCGAGGAGCGCTACGCGTTGTCGGCGCGTGGCGCGAACGACGGGCTGTGGGTGTGGGACCTGCGCGACAACGAGGTCTATTTCTCGCCGCGATGGAAGTCGATGCTCGGCTACAGCGAAGAGGAGATCCGCGACTCGCACGAGGAGTGGCTCACGCGCGTCCATCCCGACGACGTCGAGCTCCTGCGCCACGCCATCGACCGCCACCTCGCCGGCGAGACCCCGCACCTGGAGAGCGAGTACCGCATGCGCTGCCGCGACGGATCGTATCGATGGATGCTCAGCCGCGGCCTGGCCGTGCGCGACGCCGGCGGCACGCCCATCCGCTTCGCCGGATCGCAGACCGACGTCACCGAGCGCAAGCTCGCCGTCGATCGCCTCATGCACGACGCCTTTCACGACGCCCTCACGAACCTGCCGAACCGCGCGCTCTTCATGGACCGCCTGGAGCGAGCCATGGAGCAGCAGCGCCGCCATCCCAGCGCGATGTTCGCGGTGCTCTTCCTCGACCTCGACCGCTTCAAGGTCGTGAACGACTCCCTCGGCCACGTTCTCGGCGACGAGCTCCTCGTCGCCGTCGCGGAGCGGCTGACGCGCATGCTCCGCTCGAGCGACACCGTGGCCCGCCTTGGCGGCGACGAGTTCGCCATGCTCATCGACGGCATCGACCACGAGGCCGACGCCGTCCGCGCCGCCCAGCGCATCCAGGACGCGCTGCTCGTCCCCTTCCGCATCGGACCGCACGAGATCTTCACCACCGTCTCCATCGGCATCGCCCTCAGCACGACCGGCTACGAGCATGCCCAAGACGTGCTGCGCGACGCCGACATCGCCATGTACCGCGCCAAGGCCCGCGGCAAGGCCCGCCACGAGCTCTTCGACATCGCCATGCACGAGCGGGCCGTGAAGCTGCTCGAACTCGAGACCGACCTGCGCCGGGCCATCGACCGCGGCGAGCTGCGCGTGCACTACCAGCCGGTCATCGCGCTGCAGAGCGGACGGCTGGCCGGCTTCGAGGCCCTCGTGCGCTGGCAGCGCGGCGACGAGCTCGTGTCCGCCGAGGAGATCGTGCCGCTGGCCGAGGAGACGGGGCTGATCGTGCCGATCGGCGAGTGGGTCCTGCGCGAGTCGCTGCGGCAACTGCGGGAGTGGGACGCCGACGTCGACGTCCACGTCAACCTCTCGCCGAAGCAACTGCTGCAGCCGAACGTCGTCGACGTCGTCATCTCCGCGCTCGACGACGCGGGCGTTGCCCCGAGCCGCCTGCACCTCGAAGTCACGGAGTCGCTGCTCATCGACAACGCCGAGGCCGCGGGGGCGCTGCTGCGCGAGCTGCGCGCCACCGACGTCGGCCTGAGCCTCGACGACTTCGGCACCGGTTACTCGTCACTGAGCTCGCTGCGCCAGTTCCCGTTCGACATGATCAAGATCGACCGCTCGTTCCTTCACGACGCCGACGCCCGCCGCAGCGACGAGATCGTGCGCACCGTCTCCGCGCTGGCGCGCACGCTGGGGATGCAGGTGACAGTCGAAGGCCTCGAGACCGCCGAGCAGGTCGAGCGCATGCGCACCCTCGGCGTCGACTTCGCGCAAGGCTTCTACTTCGCGCGCCCGCTGGCCGACGTCATTTCATACTTGCCGAGATGACCCTCGCCGCCGGCACGCGGCAGACTTCGCAGTGACAATTATGGGAGTCTTATTGCTTTAATTCGCAAGATTCATAATGAAATAGAGTATTCTTGTCCCGACGAGCAAGTCAGAAATGGACGTTATCGAGCGCTTGAACGCCGCCATTAAAGCGAGCGGTCTGAGGAAAAAAGAAATCGCCTACAGCGCCCGCATCAATCCCTCGCAACTGAGTCGTCTCTTGAACGGCGGGTTGAGACGTCCGAGCCTGCCGGACATCGAGGCGGTGCTCGCTGCGATCGGAAAACGGATGGAGGATCTTTACATCAGTCCTCGCCCAGCCGACGTGCGGCAGGCACTCCGCACGTTGACGGAGTACGTCGATCAGCACGAGTTGGATCGGCAAGCGTCTTCAGGCGGTTCCCCTCGACAAGAGTTTTGGACTGTTCCGCTGCATGCCGTCGCAGCGAGCGCGAACATCGCCGTCGATAGCGAGGAACGTGTACCGAAGAGAATTCCGCCCGCGCTTCGGGCACGCGGTGCACGCCGGGTCGGTCGGGCAGTGGGAGACTCCATGGCCGACGCAGGCATTCGCCATGGTGATCTCGTCTACTTCGGTCCCGTGAAGAGTCGAGAGGCTGCGCGCGGGAAAATTGTGGTCATTCGAGTGAATGCATCCATCTATCTGAAGTATTACCACGAGGTCGGAGACCAAACGATTCTGCTCGGGGGGAAGCTTGGGTCCGAACCGCTGATCATCAAACCCGAGGACGACGTTGAACTTTACGGAATCGTGATTCCATCCGGGAAGCGATAGCAGAGAGCGAGGTGCGCCCATGAAACGAGTCTCACTTTCCGCGGTCAAAGACGACTTTCCGCGTTACCTTCGCGCTGCCGAACGAGAAGCGATCGTGATCACCCGGCACGGAAAGCCGGCTGGGGTGTTGATCGGATTCAAGTCTGAGGAAGAGTGGCTCGACTATCGCCTCGAGCACGACCCGCGCTTCCTCCGACGCATCGAGCGGATGCTCACTCCCGCACGAACGCCGTGACCGCCCCCATCGCCGCCATCCCCACGCCGACGTACAGGCTCTCCTGCACACCGCGCGTGAGCGAGCCGCCGTGCGCGAGGACGGTGGTGAAGACGGCGCCGGAGATGCCGATGCCGAGGACCATGCCGACGTTGCGGGCCGTGGCCAGGACGCCGGCGGCGATGCCCTGGCGGTGGCGCGGCGCAGCGCCCATGAGGGCGCTGTTGTTCGGAGAGACGAAGATGCCGATGCCGAGGCCGATCAATGCGAGCGCGGCGGCGATGGCGTGCAGCGAGCCGCCGTCCGAGAGCCGCGCGATGAGGAAGAGACCGATGGCGAGGAGGATCATGCCGAGCGTCGCGGGAGCGCGCGAGCCGATGCGGTCGGAGAGCGCGCCGCTGATCGGGGCCACGATGGCCATGACGATCGGCTGCGCGGTCAGCACCAGGCCGGCCTGCTGCGTGCCGAGGCCGCGGCCCTCGATCAGCAGAAACGGCAGGACGAACAGCACCGAGTAGACGCAGATGTAGTTGAAGAGCGCCGTCACCGTCGCGGCGCTGAAGACGCGGCTGCGGAAGAGGGAGAGATCGAGCATCGGATTCGCGCGGCGGCGCTCGACGACGACGAACGCCGTCAGCAGCGCGGCCGCGACGGCGATGAGCGTCAGCGTCAGCGGCGATCGCCATCCCCAGGCGTGGCCCTGATCGAGCGCGGTGAGCAGGGTCACGAGGCCGGCGGTGAAGAGCGCCGCGCCGGCGTAGTCGAAGCGCTCGGCGACGGCGTGCGGGCGATCGTCTTCGATGGCGCGAAGGCCGAGGAGGATGCCGAAGATCCCGATCGGCACGTTGATGTAGAAGACGGAGCGCCAGCCGAAGACTTGGGCCAGCCAGCCGCCGAGCGCGGGGCCGGCGGTGAGGCCGAGGTAGGTGAAGGTGGCCAGCGCGCCGAGGGCGCGGCCGCGCTGCTCGGCGGGGAAGGCCTTCGTCAGGATCGCCGGCGCGTTGGCGAAGAGCATGGCCGCGCCGATGCCCTGCAGGGCGCGCATGCCGACGAGCGCGTTCGCCGTCGGCGCCGCGCCGCAGAGCGCCGAGGCGATGATGAAGACGGCGAAGCCGCCGATGTACATGCGCTTGTGCCCGCGCATGTCGCCGGCGCGGCCGACGCCGAGGAGCAGGGCGCTGATGACGAGGAGGTAGATCGTCGACACCCACTCGATGGCAGCCACGCTCGCGTGCAGCTTGCTGCTCAGCAGGGGCAGCACGGTGTTGACGACGCTCGTGTCCAGTCCGGCCACGAGCGTGCTGACGCCGATGGCGCCGAGGACGGACCAGCGTCGGTCGCTCATGACGCGACATTTATCATGTCCTCGCATGCGCGACCTCGACCTCGGTCACAACATCGTCGTTCCGGCGCAGTTGCTGCGCGCGTCCGCGTCGCGGAGCTCCGGCCCGGGCGGGCAGAACGTGAACAAGGTGGAGACGCGCGTGACGATCGAGGTCGACGTCGGCGCGCTGCCGCTCGACGAGGCCCAGAAGGCACGGGTGCGCGAGCGCCTGGCCGGCCGCATCAACCGCGAAGACGTGTTGCGCGTGACGTCGCAGGCGGAACGGAGTCAGCTCGCCAACCGCGATCGGGCCATCGCCCGGCTCGAGGAGCTGCTGCGCGATGCGCTGGCGGAGGAGAAGCCGCGCAGGAAAACGCGCCCGAGTCGCGCCTCCAAAGAAGCGCGGCTCGAGGCGAAGAAGCATCGAAGCAAGATGAAGCGGTTGCGCTCGTCGTTCGACTAATACGATCGAACGCCGTCAATGCGGTAGGCGCGGAAGAGTCCACCGCCGTCCCACGAGCCCGTCAGGGTGACGCGGTCGCCGCGGTGGAGGTCATCGAGGCCGAGGCCGCGGCGATACTCCGTCGAGCGCATGTCGACGTTGACGATGCGGCCGCTGCGGTCGTCGCGCAGCAGCATCGTGCCGTAGCGGAAGTCGACGCGCTCCACGATGCCGCTCACGAGGCCGTCGCTGTAGTAACCGCCGCCGTAGTAGGGATCGGCATAATACGGATCGCCGGGCCAGCCGAGGGCGTCGACCTCCCAGTAGCCGCTGTTGAAGATGCCGCCGAGACGGAGGTCGAGGCCGACGCGGAGACGGCGGCTGCCGAGCCGGTAGGACGGGATCCAGTACGACCGTTCGCCGCCAAGCCAGACGCGGTAGCCGTCGCGCTCGCGCGTGAAGCGGCTGATGCGGCCGTGCTCATTGAAGCGGTCGTGTCCCGATTCGTGACGGTAACTGTCGTTTCGCGTTTCGTGACGGTAGCTGTTGCTTCGGTTGTCGCGATCGTTGCGGTGATCGCGATAGGTGCTGTTGCCGCGATCGTCGCGGTAGGTGTTGTTACCGCGGTTGTCGCGATAGGTGCTGTTATCTCGCCATGTCCCATCGCGGTGACGATCTTCCGCGGAAGCGGACGACGCAGCGAGCATACTCAGCGCGGCCGTTGCTGCGACGATTGCTGCGAGTTTCCTTGAGTTTCTCATCGTTTTTCTCCTGGGCACGTGAACCAACGGCGAGCACTATCGCAATCGGCCGGCCAACTTTTTTCGCGCGGCCCGATTCAACGAAATCGAAGCTCGGTCGTCTTGTCTGTGGTAGTAGGAAAATCAACGGAGAGAAAAAACAATGAAGAAGATTCTTTCAGCAGTGGCCGTGGTCGCGCTCAGCGGAACGATGGCGTTCGCGATCGACAACGGCAGCGGCAAGGCCTGGGGCCACGGTCATCGCCACGGATTCATGGCCCATCGGCTGGCGCAGAAGCTCAACCTGACGGACGCGCAGAAGGAGCAGTGGAAGGCTCTGAACAAGAGCTTCCGCGAGGAGAACAAGGCGTTCTTCGAGTCGGCGCGGCAGACGCGCCACGATTTCCGCGCGGCCAAGGAGGCCGGCGACCAGGCCAAGATCGATTCGCTGAAGGCGACGATGCAGTCGCAGCACGAGCAGTTCAAGCAGCTCCACGCGGCGAAGGAGCAGCAGTTCCTCGGCATCCTCACGCCCGACCAGCGCGCGCAGTACGACTCGCTGAAGGCCGAGCGCGCGGCGCGGCATCAGCAGAAACAGCAGCAGCAGTAACGTTGTGGGTGCGGCGGCGCGCCCGCCGCACCTCCCTTCCTTCTTGACAGGCTCGGCAGTAGAGGCTAAGTTCCGCACATGCGGAACGCCATGCTGCTGCTTCTTCTCGCCGCCACGCCGCTGCTCGCCGCCGAGCGCCCCGCCGTCTTCTGCAAGGAAGAGTACGCGCTCTGCATCAAGGCGCCTTGCCTGCCGATCGTCACCCGCACCGCCGACGGCAAGTACGTCGTCACGCAGGCCAACTGCACGTGCGAAGTGCTCACGGGATGGTCGATGGGGCCGGGCGACTGCGCGTCGCGCAAGCCGGTCACGCGCAACAACCGGACGTATCTCGTCTCGACGTATTCGAACTATTACAACGAGATGAACAAGACCCTCAGCTGCGACAAGCCCGATGAGGTGTGGGCGCTCTGCTACGGCGCGCCGTGCGCGATCGACGAGAAGGATCCGAGCAAGGCCGTCTGCACCTGCCCGCTCAAAGTCGGGAAGTCGAAGACCCTCGGCGGCAACTGCGATCCGAAGTCGTGCATGAGCATCTGGTCGGCGGCCACGCCGGCGATGGACAAGTTCGCGAACGATCACTTCTACAAATACATGAAGGAGCACGGCTACCTCCCGCCGCCGAATCCGCCGGCGCAGGACTGTCCGGCGCACTGAGGCCGGTCACCTCACTGGGCAACGCTCAGCGGATGGTCAACTGCAACTCGCCATACGGGGCGAGAAACCCGTCCGCGCATCGCATCGAATCGTTGAGCGTCGGACTGCCGCGTTTCGAAGTGCACGCACGATACTGACCGGGGGCCACGTCGGATATCGTGAAGCTCAGGCTCGTACTCGCCGGCAACGGATCGCCATGCACACGCATCCAATTCACGAGGTCGGCGAAGCTCAGGAATCGGCCATCCTGAAACACCGCTAGGCCGCTCGCGTCCTGGGGCGCCTGAATGTGCAACGTGCCGCCTGCCTGTGACAGATTCAGCGTCACGGCCCGGCCGTCGACGGCGATATCGAAGACGCGCAATGCATAGCCGGGAGCGCTGACTACGATCAATGCTCGCTCGAAACCGGGCGCCACGCTGATGTCGAACAAGCCGTCCGCATCGGTCGTGGCCCGCGTCCCTGGCGAGAATTCATTTCCGCCGCCCGGCCGTAGCTTGACGTCGGCACCGATTACCGGGCCGTCGCGACCGATGACGCGGCCGTGAATCGAATGGCCGTCCTTCAGTTTGAGAATGATGTCGTCGACGGTATCGGCGGCTCCGACTGTCCCTTTGTAGGCGTCGGCCACTTTCAGGGAGGTCCGTTGTTCGAGGCTCGCCGCCAGGGTGAAGTTGCCGGGTGCAATGCCGTCGAACGTGAAGCGGCCGGCCGGGTCGCTGCGCTGTGTCCGGACGCCTTCGCTGGTCACGAGTTGTACGGTGGCGTTGATTGCAGCGGCGCCCGATGAATCCGTTACCGTTCCGGCGATTCGATTCTCGGGCACGACCAGGTCGACGTTCGTCTCATCCTCGTTTTTCGTCTTGACCACGTCGACGGCCAGTTCGGCGGACGTCGTTTCGCTCTCGATGACGACGCGCCAAGGTCCGGCACGCGGAATGACGCCATGAAACTCGCCTTTGGCGTTGGAGCGAAGGGCCGCGTGTCGGTCGCCGAACCGCCCTCCGAACCAGATTGCCGCTGCCAGTGGTTGATCGCCGCGGCGAAGCATGCCGCGGACGCGCACCGCGTCGATCTTGAACGTGTGCGACTCGCCGGCCACTCCGCTGGTGACGAATTCTTCGTCCAAGAAAGGATTGCCGGACGCGTCTCGGATTTGCACGCGATAGTGGCCGCCCTGCTGATCCTGCAAGTGCAGCGAGCCTCGCGGCATTTCACCTTCGAACGCCGGAGCGGCGGCGTACTTGCCCGGCGTCGATTCGCGGGTGAGCTCGATGTGCCAGGGCTTGCCGTTGAAATCGAGAGCCGGCTCGACGTTCAAGATGAGGGCGACCGGCGGCTGCAGTTCCAATGGGCGCGGCAACTTCGCCTCGACGCGGGAGTAAATTTGGATTCCCTCAACGGTCGCCGGTGAGAACCCCGGATACGTTACGAGCAGCGTAAATCGCCCCGGCGGCAGGTCGCGTAATTGAAAGATACCGTTCGGCGCAATTTCCGCCTCTGCAATGGGACGGCCGAGGCGTGAAGCCATTGGACTGCCACTCATCGTCGGCCGGAACAGGACAACATTCCCTTTTCCGGGCTCGATCTTGCCGCCGGCCAGGCGCACGGATCCTGTGAGCGCGGAGCCGCTCGACAGCGCAAGCGCACCGAGGTCTGTGGGCGCGCCTCGGCGGACGGTCACGCTCCATCGGTAGACGGCGACGTACCCCTGGGCGTGCAGCGATAAATCGGTGGTTCCAACCGGGATCTCGCAGGAAAAGGAGCCATTTTCGATCGTGCAGGGCGTCGGCAAGGAGGCTCCCGGGAATTGTCTGCCGGGCATGGGCTCGAAGCGGACAGACATCGCCTTGGGCATCAG
>JBKOUP010000040.1:0-4779 GCA_046723495.1 Acidobacteriota bacterium | reverse complement strand
AGCGGGGCCTCGTCGTTGACCCGGCCGCGGTACTCCTCGAAGCGGAGGGTGAGCGTCTGCAGATCGCTCGCGCCGCTCTCCTTCGCCAGCGCCACGACCGCCGTGGAGTCGATGCCCGCTGACAAAAACGCGCCGACCGGCACGTCCGCGACGAGGTGATAGCGGACGGACTCGAGGACGGCGTCGTGCACGAGCTCTTTTCGTTGTTCGTTCGTGAAGCTCGCCGCGCTGTCGACCGCGTCGCGCAGCGTCGCCGCGATCGAAAAGTACTGCTGCTCGATGACGCCGTTCGCGTCGACGAAGGCATACGACCCGGCCGGCAGCGCCCGGACGGCGCGGTACATCGTGAACGGCTCCGGCACCGTGCCGCGCAGAAAAAATCCGGCCGCGCCGGCGGGATCGAATTGCCTCGACACCCTTCCCGTGGCGATGAGCGCGCGCACCTGCGAGGCCACGCGCAGCGTTCCGCCGTCGTCGGCGTAGTAGAGCGGCTTGATGCCGTACGGGTCGCGCGCCAGGAACATGCGCTTGCGCGCGCCGTCCCACAACGCGATCGCGAACATGCCGCGCAGCTTGTTGAGCATGCCCGCGCCGTCGCGCTCGTACAGGCGCAGCAGGACTTCGGTGTCGGACTGCGACGTGAATTGCGCGTCG
This sequence comes from Acidobacteriota bacterium, assembly GCA_046723495.1. Classification (GTDB taxonomy): domain Bacteria; phylum Acidobacteriota; class Thermoanaerobaculia; order Gp7-AA8; family Gp7-AA8; genus DATDFB01. Next base: position 4,125 of record JBKOUP010000040.1, on the reverse strand, counting down.
CCGAGCTCCGCGCGGAGCTCGCGATAGTTGTAGATCTCGCCGTTGAAGACGATGACGAGCTCGCCGCGCCGCATCGGCTGCGCCCCGCCCGGCGAGAGGTCGATGATGGCCAGCCGCCGGTGGCCGAGACCGACCCGCCCGTCGTCCGATACCCAGGCGTCGGCGCCGTCCGGCCCCCGCGAGCGCATGGCGTCGCGGCAGGCGATGAGCTCGTCGCGATCGACGGGCGGCGCGGAGCCGCGGTACGCGTAGATCGCGTTGATGCCGCACATGGGCGGCGAGTATACCGAGGTAGAATTTTGGGGATGAGCGAGCGGGAATTGCTGGAGAGGATCACGTATAACCCGAAGATCTTCGGCGGGCGCGCGATCATTCGTGGGCATCGTCTGGCGGTGTCGCACGTGCTGGGCATGCTCGCAGACGGTGCGACATCCGACGAAATCGTCAGCGCTTATGACTGGCTCGAGCCGGACGATGTGAAGGCGTGCTTGCTTTACGCTTCGCACGTCGTCGACAGCGATCGCATCGAGCCGGTACTTGTGAATCAGTGAAGCTGCTGGTCGACAATTGCGTTGCTCCGGCGGTCACCGCGGCGCTCCGCGGAGAAGGTCACGACGTTGTCGCCGTCAACGAGTGGCCGCGCGATCCCGGCGACGAGGAGATCCTCGCATTTGCCAAGCGCGAGCAGCGAGTCGTCATCACGCTGGACCACGACTACGGCGCGCTGATTTTTCGCGACCGGCAGTCGCACGCCGGGCTGGTGCGGCTTGCCCCGATGCACCCGGAGGCGCAAGTCGCCGTGTGTCTGCGAGTGATGCGCGAAGCGGCGGAGGATCTCGCGGCGGGTGTCGTCGTGGTTGCCAGCCGGAGCAGTATCCGGAGACGCCTGCCCGAGTAGAATGCGCTCCCATGTTTCGCCGACTCGCCGTTCTCCTCCTCCTCCTCGCCACCGCCGCCGCCACCGCCGATGAAAAGCCGATCCTCGGCTTCACCTCCGCGGACGCCGCGAAAGAGCATTCCCTCGAGGCGCAGTTCGACGCGCATCTCAATCGCGACGATCAGCGCGCCTGGATGAAGCGCCTCTCCGCCCGCCCGCACCACCTCGGCTCGGCGTACGACCACGACAACGCCCTCTTCCTCGAGTCCCTCTTCAAATCGTGGGGCTACGACACGCACATCGAGCAGTTCGACGTCCTCTTCCCGACGCCGAAGTCCCGCCTCGTCGAGCTCGTGGCGCCGGAGACGTACACCGCGAAGCTCGCCGAGGCCACGCTGGCGCAGGACGCGACGAGCGGCCAGGCTGCCGAGCAGCTTCCGGTCTACAACGCCTACTCCGTCGATGGCGACGTCACCGGCGACCTCGTCTACGTCAACTACGGCATTCCCGCCGACTACGAGCAACTGGAGCGCCGCGGCGTCGACGTCAAGGGCAAGATCGTCATCGCCCGCTACGGCGGCTCGTGGCGCGGCATCAAGCCGAAGGTCGCGGCGGAGCACGGCGCCATCGGCTGCATCATCTACTCCGATCCGCGCGACGACGGCTACTTCCAGGGCGACGTCTATCCGAAGGGCGCCTTCCGCAATGACGCCGGCGCGCAGCGCGGCTCGGTCATGGACATGCCCGTGCATCCGGGCGATCCGCTCACGCCCGGCGTCGGCGCGACGAAGAACGCGAAGCGCCTCGACATCAAGGACACCGGCGTCCTGACGAAGATCCCGGTGCTGCCGATGTCGTACGGCGACGCCCTGCCGCTCCTGCGCAACCTCGGCGGCCCGGTCGCGCCGCCCGACTGGCGCGGCGCGCTCCCGATCACCTACCACCTCGGCGCCGGCCCGGCGCGCGTGCACATCAAGCTCGCCTTCAACTGGAACATCGTGCCGGCCTACGACGTCGTGGCCCGCCTGCAGGGGACGGAGCGCGGCGACGAATGGGTCATGCGTGGCAACCATCACGACGCCTGGGTCAACGGCGCGCAGGATCCGCTCAGCGGCCTCGTCGCCGAGCTCGACGAGGCGCGCGCCATCGGCGAGCTGGCCAAGACGGGATGGAAGCCGAAGCGGACGATCATTTACTTCGCCTGGGACGGCGAGGAGGAAGGTCTGCTCGGATCGACGGAGTGGGCCGAGGAGCACGCCGCCGAGCTCAAGCAGCACGGCGTCGTCTACATCAACACCGACTCCAATGCGCGCGGCTTCTTCGACATCGGCGGCTCGCACACGCTGGAGCGCTTGGCCACGCAGGCGGCGCGCGACGTCGTCGATCCGGAGCGCAACGTCTCCGCGCTCGAGCGCAAGAGGGCGCACGACCTCGCGCTCATCAACCAGGCCGAGGAGCGGAAGGCCTATCGCGAGCGCGAGCTGATCCGCCTCGACGCCCTCGGCTCGGGCTCCGACTACACCACCTTCCTGCAGCACGTCGGCATCGCGGCGATGAACGCCGGCTACGGCGGCGAGGCCGGCGGCGGGTCGTATCACTCCATCTACGACTCGTTCGATCACTTCACGCGCTTCATCGATCCGAACTTCGACTACGGCGTGACGCTGGCGAAGACGGACGGACGGATGGTGCTGCGCCTGGCCAACGCGGACGTGCTGCCGTTCGAGTTCACGACGTTCGCCGACACGATGTCGCGCTACCTCGAGGAGCTGACGAAGCTCGCCGACACGACGCGGCGCGACATCGACGAGAAGAACCGCCTGATCCGCGAGAACGTCTACGCCATCGCCGCCGATCCGACGAAGACCTACGTCCCGCCGAAGCCGGAGCCGCCCGCGCCGTACCTGAATTTCGCGCCGCTGCAGAATGCGGTGGCGCGGCTGCAGCGCGCCGCGCACGACTACGCGGCCGCGGCGAAGGGCGTGCCCGAGAACGCGGCGGAGCTCGATCACGTGCTCATGCACGTCGAGCAGCTGCTGACGCGCGACGAGGGGTTGCCGCGGCGGCCGTGGTTCCGGCACCAGATCTACGCGCCCGGCTTCTACACCGGCTACGGCGTGAAGACGGTGCCGGGCGTGCGTGAGGCCATCGAGCAGAAGAACTGGACGGAGGCGGCGCAGCAGATCGAGATCGTGGCCAAGGTGATCGACGGATACGCGGCCGAGGTGGAGCGGGCGGCAGGGTTAGCGAAGCGATAGCACGGCGTCGATGCAGTCGGCGCAGAGCACGCCGCGGTCGCCGACGGTGACGAGCTCCTCGTTGCGCGCGCCGCAGAGCGCGCAGCGCGACGCCGGCGCGATGTCGGGGTTGCCGACGCCGGCCACGGGGTCCTGCAGGATCTCGTCGCAGACGTCGACGCACTCGTCGCAGATCGCCACCGAGGGGCCGGTGATGATGCGCTTCACCTGGGTCTGCGCCTTCTGGCAGAACGAGCAGTTCATGCCCTACTTCTTCGGCAGCATGTAGACGATCTCGCCGTGCTTGGACATGGCCAGATCTTCGCGGGCGATGCGCTCGACCTCGAAGGTGGAGCGCTTGACGCTCTCGATGTCCGCGCGCAGCCGGGCGTTCTCGGCCTCGGCGCGCGCAATGTCGGCGTGCAGCGCCGCCACGCGCTGCCGCGCGCTCTGCAGCTCGCCGATGCCGGTGTGGCGGAAGAACGAGACGATGGCGGCACCGGCGAAGAGGCTGAGGATCAGCATCCCGACCTTGACGATGCGCGGCGCGGCCATGCTTCAGTGTAGCCGCTTCTGCAGCGCCGCTGCGAGATCGTCCTTGTGCTTCTGCGGATCGGCGTCGATCACCAGCACGTTCACGCCGGTGAGGCGGCGCAGGTCGGCCTCGAGCGCGTGGCAGGGCCGGCACCAGTCGGCGCCGAGCTGGGCGATCGTCGCGGTGCCCTTCAGCTTCGCGGCATCGACCGGCTTGCCGTCGGCGTCGCGCAGCCAGGCGGCGAACCCTTCGATGCGCGGCGCGTCCTTCTTCGCCGTCCTGTGCGTGGCATCGCGAATCTTCGAGGCCGTCTGCGGCCCGTAGCCCTGGATGGCGTAGATTAGGCCGCCGTCGCGGTCGAAGACGATCACCCGCGGGAAGAAGAACTGCAGCTTTCCGTCCTTCAGGTAGATGTCGACGATGCCGTCGGCGCTCATCGAGCACTTCACGACGTTGGCCGGCGCCGGACCCCAGGC
>JBKOUP010000455.1:0-6070 GCA_046723495.1 Acidobacteriota bacterium | reverse complement strand
CCTCCAATGTGGGGCGGGATTCATCCCGCCCGCGCGGACTGAAGTCCGCGCCACACATGCCGAGGGATCTTCCGTGCGATCTCCTCATCGCGGCAGCTGCGGGATCCGTCCGGGCGTCCCGGGCGCGCCGAGGGCGTTCATCTGCTTCTCCACGTTCGCCAGATCGACCTCGATCAGCTTGTGCAGGCGATCGAGCAGTGGGCCGGCCTGCTGCTGCACGTAGGCGAGCGCTTCGCGGTGCGTCGCCGTCGGCGGCTGCGTCGTCCCCAGGCCGTTCACGGCCGTGTTGATGCGGTCGAGCAGCGACGGCATCGACGGCTCGTTGCTGCGGCGGAGGATCGGGTCGCCGTTCAGCTGATCGTTGACGTCGCGCAGCGCGGTGTCGATGGCGTTCACCTGCGCCACGAGCTTCGGGTCGGGGCCGGCGATCTCGTCGAGCGCGCGGCGGATGTACTGGATGCGCGTCAATGCGTCCTGCGTCACGCGGGCGGCGGCCATCATCGTCCGCTGCACGGCGGCAGCTTTTTTCTGGAACTCGAGCACCGCGGCGCGGTCGCTCTCCTTCATCATCGACAGGTAGAGCGGCACGACGTGGAACGTCTGCGCCGGACCGAGCGGCGTGTCGGCGCCGTCGGCGCGCTTGACGAGCTGCACCTTGTACGTGCCGGGCGCGGCCAGCGGGCCCTCCGGCGGCGGCGAGAAGACGTCCTCCTCCGGCGCCTTCAGCTCGATCGGCGACGGCGGCGGATAGCGCAGGTCCCACGCCACGCGATGGAAGCCGGCCTTGGCCGGAGCGCTGACGCGGCGGACGACGTTCCCGTCCTCGTCCGACACGACCAGCACGATCGCCGGCTCGAGCTCCCGCTCCTCGGCGCGCAACTGCTCGAGCGTCGGCATCTGCGAGGCCTTGACCGGCTCCGTGCTCTGCTTCTCCGACTTGACCTTGTCCTCCTGCTCCTGTCGCTGCTGGCGGCGGCTCTTCAGCTCGTCCTTGAGGAAGTAAGTGAAGACGGCGCCGAACGGCGGATTCGGCGCGGTGAAGTACGACTCCCCCTGGAACGTCTTGCCGCGCAGGCCGAGCTGCGAGCGCTCGACGTAAAGCTCCGCGTCGCGCGTCGGGAAGAGCGTCGCCTCGTTCGCGGCCACCGCGGGCGTCATCGCGCGCAGCGGCCGGACGTCGTCGAGCACCCAGAAGCCGCGGCCGAAGGTGGCGATGTCGAGATCGTCGTGCCGCTTCTGGAACCAGAGGTCGCGCACCGACACGGTCGGGAACTTTCCTTTCAGCGGAATCCACGCGCCGCCGCCGTTCTGCGAGAAATAGAGCCCGTACTCCGTGCCGAGGTAGAGGAGCTTCGGGTCGATCGGATCCTCGACCACGGCGTAGACGCTGCCGCGCTGCGGAAGGTCGCCGGCGATCGACGTCCACGTCTTCCCGCGGTCGTTGCTGCGGAGCACGTACGGCTTGAAGTCGCCGACTTTGTGGTTGTCGAAGGCGGCGTAGACGACGTTGGCGTCGTGCTGCGAGGCCTCCAGGCGCGAGACGTAGGACAGGTCCGGCACGCCGGCGACGTGCTCGATCTTCGCCCAATGCGCGCCGCCATCCTCGGTGACCTGCACGAGGCCGTCGTCGGTGCCGGCGTAGATCAGCCCCTCCTGCTTCGGCGATTCGGCGAGCGAGACGATGTTGCCGTACCACGACGTCGACGCGCCCTTGGCCACGGCGTCGACGCCCCAGATGCGGCCCATGACCGGGAGGGTGTTGCGGTTGATGTGGCGGGTGAGGTCGGGGCTGACGGCCTTCCAGGAGCCGCCGCGGTCGTCGCTGCGGAAGAGGTACTGCGCGGCGAAGTAGATGCGGTTGCTGTCGAACGGGCTGACGATGAGCGGCGAGTCCCAGTTCAGGCGCAGCGGCTCCATGCTGCCGGTGGGCTGCGGCTGGATGTCGAGCGCTTCGCCGGTGCGCCTGTCGAAGCGCACCAGGCCGCCGTTCTGCGACTCGGCGTAGACGATGTTCGGGTCCTTCGGATCGGGGATGGAGCGGAAGCCGTCGCCGCCCTGGGTGACGAACCAGTCGGCGTTGGCGATGCCTTTCGCGTCGGCCGTGCGCGTCGGTCCGCCGAGGGAGAAGTTGTCCTGCGTGCCGCCGTAGACGTTGTAGAAGGGGAGGGCATCGTCGGCGGCGACGCGGTAGAACTGCGTGACCGGGATGTTGGCCTTGAAGTTCCAGTTCGCGGCGCGGTCGAAGGTCTCGTACAGCCCGCCGTCGCAGCCGATGAGGAGATGGTCGCTGTTCGCGGGATCGATCCAGACGACGTGGTTGTCGGGGTGCTTCCACTTCTCGTCGAGGCGGCGCCAGGTACGGCCGCCGTCGTCGGAGACGCGCACCCAGACGTCGACGCCGTAGATGCGCTCGTCGTCGTTCGGGTCGACGAAGATCTCGCCGTAGTACTGCCCTTGGGCGTTGAAGTCGTTGATTTTTTTCCACGACGAGCCGCCGTCGTGCGAGACGAAGAAGCCGCCCGCCTTGCGCGTCGACTCGATCGTGGCGTAGACCGTCTTCGGATTGTGCGGCGCGACGGCCAGGCCGATGCGCCCCATGTCCTCCTTCGGCAGTCCCTCCTTCAACTTCGTCCACGTTTTGCCGGCGTCGGTCGATTTGTAGATCCCCGACTCGGGGCCGCCGTCGATGAGCGTGAAGACGTGGCGGCGGCGCTGGTACGACGCGGCGTAGAGGACGTCGGCGTTCGTCGGGTCGAAGACGACGTCGGTGACGCCGGTGTTCTCGCTGACGGTGAGCGACGGCTGCCAGCTCTTGCCGCCGTCGGTCGTTTTGTAGAGGCCGCGGTCGCCGCCCGGCGCCCACAGCGGCCCCTGCGCGGCGACGTAGACGACGTTGGAGTCGCGTGGGTCGACGGCGATCTTGCCGATGTGCTCGGACTTCTGCAGGCCCATGTTCGTCCAGCTTCGGCCGCCATCGACGGACTTGTAGACGCCGTCGCCCATGGAGACGGAGCGCTGGCTGTTGTTCTCGCCCGAGCCGACCCAGACGACGAGAGAGTCGCGCGGATCGACGACGACGCAGCCGATGGAGTGCGATTTCTGGTCGTCGAAGATGGGGTTGAAGCTCGTGCCGGCGTTGGTGGTCTTCCAGACGCCGCCGCCCGCGGTAGCGACGTACCAGACGCGCGCGTCGCGGGGATCGACGGCGACGTCGAGGATGCGCCCCGAGGTGAGGGCGGGCCCGATCGGCCGGAGCTCGAGGCCGGCGAAGGTTTTTTCGCCGTACGGCTCCGCGGCGTTGGCGGCGATGGCGATGGAAAGAAGGAAGAGAGAGGCGAGTCGCTTGCTCATCGGGCGGTAATGCTAATCGAACGTCCTGTCCTTACGTGAAGTACAATGCGTAAGGAACCCCGCCGATGCCTGTCTCGACGATGACCAGCAAGGGACAAACGACCGTCCCGAAGGAAGTTCGGGAAGTGCTCGACCTGGAGCCCGGTGCCAAACTCCTTTGGGAAATCCGCGGCGGCAAAGTCGCCATCACGACAGAACGCCCGCTGTTGTGGGAGTTGGAGGGCTTCATCAAGCATGGCGAACCGGATGCGGTGAAAGCCGTCGCTGCAGCGCGGAAGACGCGGGGACGCGTCTGACGTGCGCCGCGTCCTCGTCGATGCCAACGTGTTTGTGTCGTTTTTCATCGACCGGAACGCAGCGCAGCACGCCACGGCACGAGCGTTGATTCGGAGCGTGGAAAACGGCGAGATCGTGGCCGTGGTGCCGCAGTCCGTCGTCTTTGAAATTGCGTACGTCTTACAAAGCCAGTACGGCGTCGTGGGCGATCGCCTCGCCACGGCCGTACGAGGCGTGATCAGCTTCCCCGGCACGCAACTCGTCGACGACTGTCCTTGGAAGCGTCTGCTCGAAATCTGGCCCGACCGGCTCTCCGGCTTGGGCGATGCCGCGATCATCGTCATGGCAGGAGACAGGCGATGCGACGACGTCGCGACGTTCGACAGGAAGCTCGCGAACAAGCTCGAAGCCTTCGGCCTTCGCTCCTATTTTTGAAGCGGCTCAGCGGTTGTGAAGAAATGTGGGGCGGGATTCATCCCGCCCGCGCGGACTGAAGTCCGCGCCACACATGCCGGGAGAGCTCACGATTTCCGCGCCGTCCACACCGGCACCTGCCACAGCGCGTAGCCGCGCGGGTCGCGCACGCAGTCGATCATCTCCCGCCAGCGCTGCTCGATTTCGGCGCGCGTGACGTTGCAGCGCTCCACCATCGAGTCCGTGTAGCCGTCGCGCCACGCTTCCCAGATGCGGGCGAAGGTCTCGCGGGGCACGCGCACGGTGTCGACGACGACGTAGTCGACGGCGATCTCGTTCATGCCCAAATCGTGCAGCAGCGCGAACGTCTTGCGGCCGACGTGCAGGTCGCAGCCGGCGGAGGCTTCGAAGCGCCAGGGGATGCGCTGCCAGAAGTCGTCGGCGTCGAGCGGGGTCGGGTGGCACCAGAGCATCCCGTAATCCTCGGCGATGACGTGCGCGCGTCCGCCGGGGCGCAGCACGCGCCGGACCTCGGCCAGCACGCGCGCGGGGTCGGGCACGGCCTGGATCAGGTGGCGGCAGACGACGGTGTCGAACGTCGCGTCGCCGAACGGGAGGGCCATGGCGTCGCCAACGTCGAAGCGCGTGCGCGCGCCGAAGGCCGCGCAGCGCTCGCGGGCGCGCTCCAGATGCGGCTCCTCGAGGTCGATGCCGACGAAGGTCGCCCGCGGATAGGCCTCCGCCAGGCGCGCGGTGATCTCGCCCGTGCCGCAGCCGACGTCGAGCACGGCGGCGTCGCCGAGCGGATGCCGCGCGAAGATGGCCTGCTCCTGCGGCCAGATGGCCTCGGCCTGCGCAGCGAGATTGCGCACCATCGACTCGTCGGCCATCTCCTTCTGCTGCGAGCTGCTCGGATGCATCAGAGCGCTCCGAGGTCTTCGAACCAGCGGCGGGCCATCGCGGCGCTCGCGGGATTCGTGTAGATCTCCGCGCGCGGATGCTCGATGAGCTCGGCCACGGCGTCGGCGACTTCGTCGGCCGTCTGCGGCTTCATGGCGGCGTTCGGCGTCCACTGCGGAGGCGTGGCGCTCGTCGTGCCGAGGACGTTGCGGGCGAAGTCGGTGGCGACGAGGCCGGGCATCACGATGGAGACCTCGACGCCGCTGCCGGCGACGTCGGCGCGCAGGTTCATCGTCAGGGCGTTGAGCGCGGCCTTCGCGGCGTTGTAGGCGGAGCGATGCGCGGCGATCGGCACGCGCGCCAGGAACGAGGAGATGTTGATCAGATGTCCGCGGCCGCGCTCGACGAAGTACGGAACGATGGCCTGCATGCCGTAGAGCGCCGACTTGACGTTGACGGCGATCATCTCGTCGACGTCGGCGTCGGTCAGGTCGAGGACGGAGCGGCTGATGCCGCGGCCCGCGTTGTTGATCCAGACGTCGACGGAGCCGAAGGCGCGCAGCGTTTCGTCGCGCAGGCGCTCGACGTCGGCGCGGCGGGTGACGTCGGCGACGACGGTGACGGCCGCGGCGTCGATCTCGGCAACGACGGCGCGCAAGGCCTCGGCGCGTCGCGCGGCGAGGGCGAGTTGGTTGCCCTCGCGGCCGAGGCGGCGGGCGATCGCGGCGCCGATGCCGGCGCTGGCGCCGGTGATGACGATCGTTTTCATCACGCGCTTGCGGCCGCCGCGGCGGCGGCCTGCCGCTGTGCGATCTCCGCGACCGCGGCGGCGGTGGCGTCGCTGCCGGCGAAGGTGATGAGGTTGTATCCGAGGCCGGTGAGAGCGTTCGTCCAGAGCACGGTGCCGGTCGTGCGGTCGAGGCAGAAGAGCTTTCCGCGTGCGCCGGCGTAGAGGCCGCCACCGTCGGAGTAGACGGTCACGTAGCTCGATCCCGCCAGCGGCGTGCGCCAGATCTCGCTGCCGGTGGCGCGGTCGATGGCCACGACATGTCCTTTGATGCCGATGTAGAGCGGCTGGTTCATGGCGAGTTCCTCCGCGCCGATTATCTCCCGCCGGCCTGGCGGGGCC
>JBKOUP010000333.1:0-2691 GCA_046723495.1 Acidobacteriota bacterium | reverse complement strand
TTCCGACTGTTGATCCTGAACCTCCGTTTATTTGATCAAGAATCTGGCTCGTGCTGAATGCATATTGAATGAATTTTGAGTGCATTGCCTCCTTGGGCCTGAGCCGGAGGACGCTCGCATCCTTGTAGTAGAACCGATCGTCTGGCTGAACTACATAGCACGCACCGAGCGTGCCCACTGCCGAAACCATAAGATCCCCTGAGGCAGGAATGCCGTATTTCCTCCGGTACTCATCGAAAAGCTCCTCTGAGATAAACAGCTCGTTTTCGACTTTGCCATCCTTCGCAAGCTTCACGATCTCCCGCGCTCGATAGAACGGAACGCCATTCTTTTGCCATTGTTCTTGAAGAACTCGTTTACTCGAAGAGATCTCAAAGAGCTCTCCGAGCGTTACGTCGCGCCATCCTTCCTTTTTGGACGCTTCTCTCACTTAAGCATCCCTTCTAACTCCCTCATCCCCTGCTGAATCTGTTCTTCTATCTTCGCCAGCTCCGCGAGGATCTCCTTCGGCGGGCGATGGTCGATCTCCTCGTGTACCACTTCCTTGTAGCGGTTGAGCGACAGGTCATAGCCCTGCGCGGCGATGTCGGCTTTCAGGACGGAGAAGCTCTGAGCCGTGCGGGGGCGTTCGCGCTCCGCGGCGTCGCGCTGCTGCCAACGCGCGAGGACGTCGGGGAGGTTGTTCTTTGCGTGCTCCTCTTCGCTGAGCGCAGCCTTCGGAATGGCGCCGAGTTTCTCTTCGGAAAGGAGAGGCGTCCGTTTGTCGTCAAGGCTCCAGCCGTCGGCGTCGACGTCGTAGAACCACACCGTGTCCGTGCCGCCGGAGTTCGTCTTCGTGAATACGAGAATCGCCGTCGACACGCCCGCATATGGCTTGAACACGCCGCTCGGCAGCGAGATCACCGCGTCGAGCTTCTGATCCTCGACGAGCAGTCGACGTAGCTCCTTGTGCGCCTTGCTCGATCCGAACAGCACGCCCTCGGGCACGATCACCGCGGCGCGGCCGCCGGGCTTGAGCAACCGAAGGAAAAGCGCGAGGAACAGCAGCTCCGTCTTCTTCGTCTTCACGATCTGCAGCAGATCCTTCGCCGTCCCCTCGTAGTCGAGCGAGCCGGCGAACGGCGGATTGGCGAGGACGAGCGTGTATTTCTCCTCCTCGCCGGCGTGATCCTGCGAGAGCGAGTCGCGGTAGGTGATGTCGGGATTCTCCACGCCGTGCAGCAACATGTTCATGCTGCCGATGCGCAGCATTGTGTTGTCGAAGTCGAAGCCGTGGAACAGCCCCCCGTGAAAGTGCCGGCGCTTCTTCTCGTTGCGGAAGATCTCCGGATAGTTGTCCCGCAGATACTCGCCCACGGCCACCAGATATCCGGCCGTTCCGCACGCGGGATCGCATACCACGTCGTCCGGCGTGGGCGCGACCAGCTCCACCATCAGCCGGATGATGTGCCGCGGCGTGCGAAACTGTCCGTTCTGACCGGCGGTGGCGATCTTGGCGAGCATGTACTCGTAGAGGTCGCCCTTGGTGTCGCGCTCCTCCATCGGCACCTTGGCCAGCATGTCCACGACCTTGGCGAGGAGCGCCGGCGTGGGAATGGTGAAGCGCGCATCCTTCATGTGGTGCGCGTAGGTCGAGCCCTCGGCACCCATCGTTCTGAGGAACGGGAAGACGTGCTCGGAGACGATCTCGTACATCTCCTCCGCTTTGCGGTTCTTGAATCGCGACCAGCGATAGTCCTCGTAAGCTCGTTTCTTGGCGTCCTTCCCCTCCGGAAAGATGCGGCGCTCGATCGGCACGCCGAGCCGTTGCGACTTCGCTTCCTGCAACTGCTGGAGTTCATCGAGGCGGCGGATGAAGAGCAGGTAGGTGATCTGCTCGATGACTTCGAGGGGGTTGGAGATGCCTCCGGACCAGAAGGCGTTCCAGATGGCATCGATCTGACTGCGGATCTCTCCGGTGAGCATGGGTCTCCCGACTGTGGAGTTTTGAATCGGCGACAGTCTAATGGATCGAGTCGCGCGACAAAGAGTTGCGTTCGCGGCCAATCCGAGGGAGCCTCGGGCGATGGGATTGGAGCACGCGAGCATCGCCGACATGCCGGTCGACGAACGGCCGCGCGAGCGGATGACCCGAGGTGGTGCGGCTGCGCTTTCGGATGCGGAGGTCGTCGCGCTGCTGATCGAGCCCGGACGGCGGGCAGGAGCTCGCTCGACATCGCGCGGGAGCTCGTCGCGGAGGGTCTGCTGGCGCTGGCGCGTCGGGAGTGGATTCCCGGCAAGCCGGTGGGCAGCCTCGGCCCGAGCCGCGTGGCGCGGATCGGCGCGGCGCTGGAGCTCGGCCGGCGTCTCGCGGCCCTCTCCGCGACCGCGTCGGAGCCGGTGCGCGACTCCGCCGATGTCGCGCCGCGGCTGATTGCGCGATACGCGCACCGCGTGCAGGAGGTGTTCGGCGGCGTCTACCTCGATGCCAGAAACCGCATCGTCAGCGAGCGGGAGATCTTCGTCGGCAGCCTCAGCTCAGCCAACGTCGCATCGCGTGACGTCTTTCGCCAGGCACTCCACGACCACGCCGCCTCCGTGATCGTCTTTCACAACCACCCATCAGGCGATCCGACGCCGTCTCCGCAGGACATGGCCTTCACGCGGCAACTGATCGACAGCGGCAGAACGTTGGGAGTGGATGTTCTCGAC
>JBKOUP010000484.1:0-7655 GCA_046723495.1 Acidobacteriota bacterium | reverse complement strand
CCGCGGAGCGGATGCAGACGATGGCCAACAGCCTCGACCCCGACGAGGTGCCCGACGACCTCGGCGACCTCAAGAACCAGCTCGCCGATCAGCACATCTGCAACTTCTCGGTGTTCCAGTCGCTCCTCGATCACTGGGCGCTCGGCGCGCTCTTCCCGATCGTGCCCATCCACCGCCTCAACGAGCGGCCCGACTCGCAGAGCACGCTGGTCGACATCACCTGCGACTCCGACGGGAAGGTGTCGAAGTTCATCGACGTGAAGGACGTGCGCGACACGCTCCCCCTGCACCCGATCCAGCCCGGCAACGGCCCCTATTACCTCGGCATCTTCCTCACCGGCGCCTACCAGGACATCATGGGCGACATCCACAACCTCTTCGGCCGCGTGAACGAGGTCCACGTCTTCCTCGATCCCGACGAGGAGAGCGGCTTCTACATCGAGGAGGAGATCCCCGGGAACTCCATCGGCGAGGTCCTGGCCATGACGCAGTACGATTGGCGCGACCTCGAGAAGCGGATGAAGACGCAGATCGACGCCGCCATCAAAGCCGACCGCCTCAAACCGACCGAAGGGATGAGGCTGCTTCAGGATTACGAACGAGGATTAAAGGATCAGACCTACTTGTCATTGGAGTGACCATGACCCGCAAACTGCTCGCTCTCTGTCTGTTCGCCGTCGCCGCGAACGCGTTCGCCCTCACCCAGGCCCGCGTCGCCGGCAAGATCATCGACACCGTGACGAAGAAACCGATCCCGAACGCCACGATCACCGCCGTGGCCACGGAACAGCGCACGTACAACCAGACGTACAACGCCAAGCCGGACGGGACGTACCAGTTCATCATCCTCGATGGCACGATCCACTACAAGATGACGTGGGCCGCGCCCGGCTACGCATCGTACGAAGAGGTGATGAAGTTCAAGGTCGGCGGCGAGCTGAATGAAAAGAACATCGAGCTGACGCCGGCATCGAGTCAGCCCGCGGCGACCGGCGGCGGGAAGGCGGCGGAGCCCGATCCGACGGTGGCGTCGTACAACGAAGGGGCGAAGCTCTTCAACGAAGGGAAGACCGCCGAGGCCATCGTCAAGTTCAAGGAGGCGGTGCAGCGGAAGCCGGAGATGATCGCCGGTTGGGAAGCGCTCGCCCACGCCGACCTGAAAGCGAAGGACTACGCCGGCGCGATCGACGCGGCGAACAAGGCCCTGGCCATCGCCCCCGACGAGCAGGAGATGTACGCGGTGCTCTTCGACGCCTACACGGCCACGGGCGACAAGGCCAAGGCCGCCGAGGCCAAGAAGAAGCTGCCCGCCGACGCCGGCACGATCTTCAACGACGCCGTGAAGCTGCTCAACGCCGGCAAGGACACCGAGGCGGAGCCGCTGCTGAAGCAGGCCATCCAGGCCAACGACAAGTTCGGGCCGGCCTACTACGAGCTCGGCATGGTCTACGTGCGCATGGGGAAGATGGCCGAGGCCAAGAAGAACCTGCTCAAGTACATCGAGGTCGATCCGAACGGCAAGGACATCGCCACGGCCAAGGAATCGCTCAAGTACTTGCAGTGAACATTTCGGGTGGCGGGCGCCCAGCCTGCCGCCCGGTGCTACTCTCGTCGCATGCAGCGAGTGTTGGCGGTCCTTCTCCTCGGCGTCGCGGCCTGCTCCGCGAATCAGCTCGGCCGTAGGTCGCCGGTGGCCGAGCCGGAGGTCGTGATCGAGCAGATCTCGAACATCGCCCCCGCGGCGCGCAACATCTCCGGCGGCATCAGCGTTCGCTACCGCGTGCGCGTGCGCAACCTCGCCAACGAGGTGGTGACGCTGAAGCGTATCGACCTTCGCTCGATCGGCTACGGCTCGTACGACATCGACCCGCAGTCGCGGCCGTTCGACGTCAGCATCAAGCCGGGCAGCGAGTCGCACGTGGAGTTATGGGCGAACGGATCGATTTCCAATCCGTCGATCACCGGCGCGAACGGCCCGGTCACGCTGCGCGCGGTGATGCTCTTCGATTCGCCCTCGGGGCAGTTGCAGACGGTCGTCACGCAACAGGTACGGTCGTTGACGGCCGCGGACTGAGGTTGTGAAGAAATGTGGGGCGGGATTCATCCCGCCCGGGGCGGACTGAAGTCCGCGCCACACATGCCTCAGGATGACGACGACAGAACAGCCTGCTCCGCGGCGATCTCCTCCGGCTCGTATCCGAGAATCGGCGCCAGCCATCGCTCGACGACCGGCTGCGGCATCCCCTTGCGGGCGGCGTAGTCGCTGACCTGGTCCTTCCCGATTTTTCCGACGGCGAAGTAGCGCGCCGACGGATGCGCGAAGTAGAAGCCGCAGACCGACGCGGCCGGCAGCATGGCGTACGACTCCGTCAGCTGGATGCCGGCGCGCTCGGCCTGCAGCAGCTCGAAGAGCGTCTGCTTCTCCGTGTGATCGGGCTGCGCCGGATAGCCGGGCGCAGGGCGGATGCCGCGGTACTTTTCCGCGATCAGCTCGTCTTGGCCGAGATTCTCATCGGGCGCGTACCAGCCGAGGCGCACTTCGCGGTGCAGCATCTCGGCGAGCCCCTCGGCCAGGCGATCGGCGAGGGCCTTGGTCATGATGGCGTTGTAGTCGTCGTGGTCCTTCTCGAAGCGCGCCACGAGCTCGTTCGCGCCGATGCCCGCGGTCACGGCGAAGCCGCCGACGTAGTCGTCGTACGGTGAGACGAAGTCGGCCAGGGCGAGGTTCATGCCGCTGGCCGTCTGCTGCTGCTGCCGCAGCGTGTGCAGGACGCGGCCCTCGTCGGGGAGCTCGACGTCGTCGCCGGCGGCGCGGGCGCGCCAGAAGCCGTAGACCGCGCGCGCCCGCAACAGGCGCTTCTCGACGATCTCGTGCAGCAGCTTGCGGGCATCGTCGCGGAGCTCCGGCGCCTGCGCGGAGCGAACCTCCCACGCCTGGAAGAACGGCGCCCAGTCGATGAAGGGCTCGATCGTCTCCAGCGGCACGTCGTCGAGGACGCGCGTGCCGAGGAAGGGCGGGGGCGGCGTGCCGCGATGCTCGATGGCCGGCTTGCGGCGGCGGGCTTCGTCGAGCGGAAGAATCGTGATCGCATCGCGCGAGGCTTGGGCGTCGCGAAGCTTCGCGTACTCGGCGCGGACCTTGTCGACGAGCTCGTTCTTTTTTTCGCCGAGCAGCGCCGAGACGACGCCGACGGCGCGCGAGGCGTCGAGCACGTGCACGGTCGGCTCGGAGTAGCGCGGGGCGATGCGCACGGCGGTGTGCAGCTTCGACGTCGTCGCCCCGCCGATGAGCAGCGGCACGCGAAACTCGCGGCGCTCCATCTCACGCGCCACGTGGACCATCTCGTCGAGCGACGGCGTGATCAGGCCGGAGAGGCCGACGACGTCGACGTTCTGCGCCTTCGCGGCGTCGAGGATCTTGTCGGCCGGCACCATCACGCCGAGGTCGATGACCTCGTAGTTGTTGCAGCCGAGGACCACGCCGACGATGTTCTTGCCGATGTCGTGCACGTCGCCCTTCACCGTCGCCATCAGGATTTTGCCGCGCACGGAGACGTCGCCGGCTTTCGCCTTCTCCGCCTCCATGAACGGCAGCAGCCAGGCCACGGCCTTCTTCATGACGCGAGCGCTCTTCACGACCTGGGGGAGGAACATCTTCCCGGCGCCGAAGAGGTTGCCGACGACGTTCATGCCGTCCATGAGCGGCCCTTCGATGATGGAGAGCGCGCTCGGATACGTCTCGCGGGCCTCGGCGAGATCGACTTCGAGGGAGTCGACGATGCCCTTCACGAGCGCGTGCGAGAGGCGCTCTTCAACCGTGCCGCTGCGCCACGCCTCGGCCTCTTTTTCGGCGCGCGCGGTCGAGCCTTTGATCGACTCGGCGAACGCGGTCAGGCGCTCGGTGGCGTCGGGTCGGCGGTTCAGCAGCACGTCCTCGACGAGCTCGAGGAGGTCCTTCGGGATCTCCTCGTAGATGGCCAGCTGTCCGGCGTTGACGATGCCCATCGTCAGGCCGGCGTGGATGGCGTGGTAGAGAAACGCCGCGTGCATCGCCTCGCGCACGGCCTTGTTGCCGCGGAAGGAAAACGAGACGTTGCTGATGCCGCCCGACGCGTTCGCGCGCGGGTATTTGCGGCGCAGCGCGCGCACGGCCTCGATGAAGGAGACGCCGTAGTCAGCGTGCTCCTCCATGCCGGTGGCGACGGTGAGGACGGCGGGGTCGAAGATGATGTCGCTCTCGTCGAAGCCTTCGTCGAGGAGGATGTCGGCGGCGCGCGAGCAGACGTCGACCTTGCGCTCGACGGTGTCGGCCTGGCCGCTCTCGTCGAAGGCCATGACCACGACGGCGGCGCCGTAGCGGCGGACGAGGCGGGCCTCCTCGCGGAACTTTTCTTCGCCTTCCTTGAGAGAAATCGAGTTGACGACGGACTTCCCCTGCGTGCACTTCAGCCCGCTCTCGATGACGCTCCACTTCGAGCTGTCGATCATGATCGGGACCTTGGCGATGTCGGGCTCGGAGGCCAGGAGGTTGAGGAAGTCGTGCATGACTTTCTCGGAGTCGAGGAGGCCCTCGTCCATGTTGACGTCGAGGATGTTCGCGCCGCCCTCGATCTGCTGCTTGGCGACGGTGAGCGCGGCTTCGAGGTCGCCGGCCTTGACGAGCTGGGCGAACTTCGGCGAGCCGGTGATGTTCGTGCGCTCGCCGACCATGATGAAGTTCGAGTCGGGGCGCACGGTGAGCGGTTCCAGTCCTGACAGGCGCAGCCACTTCTCCGGCGACGGCGGCACGCGCGGCTTCTGATCGCGCACCGCTTCGGAGATGGCTTTGATGTGATCGGGCGTCGTGCCGCAGCAGCCGCCGACGATGTTCAGCCAGCCGTTTTCGGCGAACTCGCGCAGCAGCTTCGCCATCGACCGCGGCGTCTCGTCGTACTCGCCGAGGGCGTTGGGGAGGCCGGCGTTCGGATAGCAGGAGATGAAGAGCGGAGCGATCGCGGAGAGCTCCTCGACGTGCGGGCGCATCTCCGCGGCGCCGAGGGCGCAATTGATGCCGACGCTGAGCGCGGGCGCGTGGGAGACGGAGTTCCAGAAGGCTTCGACGGTCTGGCCGCTGAGGGTACGTCCGGAAGCATCGGTGATGGTGACGCTGAGCATGACCGGCAGCCGCCGCCCAACCTCGGCGAAGTATTTTTCGATGGCGAAGATGGCGGCCTTGATGTTGAGGGTGTCGAACGTCGTCTCGGGGAGGAGGATGTCGACGCCGCCGTCGACGAGGCCGCGCACTTCGTCGTAGTAGGCGTCGACGAGCGCGTCGAACGACACGCTGCGGAACGCCGGGTTGTTGACGTCGGGCGAGAGCGAGGCGGTGCGGTTCGTCGGCCCCATCGCGCCGGCCACGAAGCGGTTGCCGTACGCGTCGGCGGCGCGGCGGGCGATGCGCGCGGCCTCGAGGTTGATCTCGTAGCAGACACTCTCCAGTCCGTAGTCGCTCATCGAGATCGCCTGGGCGTTGAAGGTGTTGGTCTCGATGATGTCGGCGCCGGCCTCGAGGTAGTGGCGGTGGATTTCCTCGATGACGCTCGGCCGCGTGAGGCAGAGGAGGTCGTTCGCGCCTTTCAGATCGCGCGGGTGCGCGGCGAAGCGCTCGCCGCGATAGGCCGCCTCGTCCAGCCTGTAGCGCTGGATCATCGTCCCCATGGCGCCGTCGAGGATGAGGATGCGGCGGCGCAGGAGGTCGTGAAGCTCGGCGGTGCGATCGGGCTGCATGAGGTTTCTCCAAAAACAAAACGCCCCGCGAATTTCGCGGGGCCACTTGAGAGCTGCTACGTTCCGGCTCTTTAGCTTTTTTTATCCTGGTTGCAAGCGGCCCAGCCAAATCAGTCCAGGTGCGGCGGAGCGTACCACGGAGTCAGGCGCGGAATCCAGCGGCGGACGTTGCGGCAGTACTCGAGGTAGTCGTCGCCGAACATGCTGCGCAGCATCGGCTCTTCGTAGAGCACGATGAAGGCGAAGACGAGCGCGAAGGCGGCGCCGAGCTCGCCGAGGAAGACGTTCGCGCCGTGCGGGAAGACGATGGCGAAGCCGGCCATGGCGATGCCCATGCCGACGTACATCGGGTTGCGCACGAAGCGGTAGGGCCCGCTCACGACGAGCCGCCGCGGCGGATCGAACGGCGCCGGCGTGCCGAGGCCGCGCCAGGCGAACTCCCAGACGCAGGGGAGGCCGATGACCGCGCCGACGGCGACGACGATCCAGCCGAGCGGGCGGGGGTCTTTGAAGACGTCGGGACCGACGAGCCAGAGCGGCAGCCAGCGAAGCCAGATGAGGATGAAGAGCGGGGCGATGATGAGCGCGCGGACGAGGGCGAAGAGGCGGCGAGTCATGACCGTCATCCTGAGCGAAGCGAAGGATCTCAGAATGCCGAGCTTGAGATCCTTCGCCGTCGTTGCGGCTCAGGATGACGGTAAACTCCGCACATGTCCACCGTCGCCGAAACTCCCATCGCCCACACCGAGCCCACCAACGCGAAAATCCTCGCCGTCTCCGAGGACCGCATCCAGGGCTTCGTGCGCGACCCGTTCGGCGAGATCGCGGCGAAGTCGGGCGTCGACGTCGACAGCGTCCTCGAGCGCATCCGGGCCATGCTGCGCGCCGGCACGATCCGCCGCGTGCGCCAGACGCTGATGGCCACGAATCTCGCCGAGGGGGCGCTCGTGGCCTGGCAGTACCCAGCGGACAAGCTCGAGGCGGCGTTCGACTACATGTTCAAGGACGATCCGTTCTCCGGCCACGTCGTCACGCGCTCGACCGACGCGGCCACGCCGGGATCGAATTACCGCCTCTGGACGACCGTCAAAGTCCCGCAGGGCTACTCGGTCCCCAAGCACTGCGCGGTGCTGGCGCGGCTCACCGGCGCCGAGCATTTCCGGGTGATGCCGGCGAAGCGGATTTTCGCCCTCGGCGTCGGCCACGTGCGCCGCAAGGGGATGGAGCCGGGCAGCAAGTCGGAAGAGCTGGCCGAGGTGAAGGACACGACGAAGGTCGAGCTCACGGACCTCGAATGGCGCGTGCTGACGGCGCTCAAGCGCGAGCTCACGCCGGAGGAGATCCGCCGAGACGTCTGGCAGCATCGCGCCGACGAGGCTGGCGTTCCGCTCGAGCAGTTCTATGAAGTCGCGGAGTCGCTCAACGCCCGCAAAGTCATCGGCCGCTTCTCGACGTTTCTCGAGCACGTGAAGCCGCTGCAGACGGGCGAGCGCGTCACGCGCTTCAACGGACTCTTTCACTGGGCCGTGCCGCCGGGACGGGAGATCGAGGCCGGACGGCAGGTGGGGCGCTTCGACATCCTCACGCATTGCTACTGGCGCGAGGGAGGCGAGGAGTTCCGCAACGTGAACATCATGGCCGTGGCCCACGGGACGGACAAGGCCCTCGTGCTCGCGCACAAGAAGGCCATCGACGAGCACCTGGCCGCGGTGGGGATTCCGGTGAGCTACACGAACGTCTTTTGGGGCGGGCGCAGCGAGATCAAGCCGTCGGAGATCTCGCCGTTCGCGTACCGCGAGTGGTGCGCGAGCGTCGGCGTCGATCCTGATTCGATCCGTGAGTAGGCGCCCCTCACCCCGGCCCTCTCCCCGCGAGCGGGGAGAGGGTGG
>JBKOUP010000006.1:0-9654 GCA_046723495.1 Acidobacteriota bacterium | reverse complement strand
ACAACCATGTGCGTTCACGAAACACGTGCATAGAATCAGCTTCGTTCGTTTGGGTCGAGAACGTGCCGTATTTTTGAATGAGGGCCTTAGAAAGTTCCTGATAATCGCGTTCGGCGCTTTGTGGCGTATCTTCCTTTTCCGCCAAGCGATTTAGGAGCACCATGGCTAGACCCGCGTTTGCAGTTTTGGGAAATAGAAAGTGCACGCTCGCCGGTATTGAGCCTAACGCCACCCGCTGAATGGCGATTGCCGAGACGAAGTCACCGCCGATTGCAACCGGATTGTATTCGATCACTTTATCAAGCTTAACTGCTTCGCCCGGAAACGCAGCAAGCACTTGATCGGGTGTCATTCCGAATCGAGCAGCGCGCCAGCCGTCTGGCGCAGCCAGCGCGGATGGCGCCGGGGTATTGCTCTGTAGCAGGGCGATCATGCTGACGATTGCGATAACTGAGGCCTGCACCTCACTCTCCCTTCCGAAGCACGAGCACTGCGTTGTCTTCGGGCTTCGCCGACTGACCTCTAAAATCTGCACAATGTTTAGCGCAACGCTTAATTTACGACCGATGGGCTACGCAAAGGGAATCGCGAAACTGTTCGTACGGCAGATCGGTTTCGTGCTTTGCACGCCAATGTGCATCGATCCCGTCCCACCCGTTGCCTTTAAATTCATGCCTGCACTTCGGACAGATCCGTGGACGCGTCATTGGCAGACGCGCCGCGCAACAGAGGCACTCACCCCTCGCGCTTGTCATAATCACATTCTACGATCGGCTTGGCGTTTGGTGAAGCGATACTTTGGGCACTCCCCTTCACCTGTACGATGTGAATACGATGGATTGGGTGCCCGAAGCGTCGCTTCGGAGCGTCGCGGTTTGCTGGTCGCGTCCCGTTGCTCATCCTGCGGCGCTGCGCGGGAGAGCGCAAGTAACCTAAAGCGGTCAGTTCGAGCGTCTGATTTCGGTGGCGAGATGTGACCATTATGCGTGGCGGCCAACCGGTTTCGACGGCCGGTCGGCAGGGCCATCCCGATTGATCATGCCTAACGTGGTGCGGACACGGGGGACTCGCGAAATCGGAGTTGATTGCGGTCGTGTTTTCGCAACAACTCGTGCGGCCGGCCTAACTCCGGCTCTTCGAAATCTCGATCCCGAACTTCCTGGCCTTGTAATAGACCGCGCTGCGCGAGATGCCGAGACGGGAGGCGACGGTGTCGATGGCCCCGTTTTCCTCGCGCAGGACCTGCTCGATGTAGTCGCGCTCGACCTCGTCGAGCGTGCCACTTCTTCGCGCGACGTTCGCGGCGGCCGGGGCGGGGGCGGGCTCGCTCGGATTGAGCACGCCGGAGAGGTCGAGGGCGGTGCCGTGGCTGCGCAGCAGGGCGCGCTCGAGGACGTTGCGCAGCTCGCGGATGTTGCCGGGCCACTCGTAATTGCGCAGGGCGCGCTCGGCCTCGGCGGGGATGGTCATGCGCGGCTGGCCGAGGTCGCGCGACAGGCGGTCGAGAATGTTCTCGGCCAGGATGGGGATGTCGTCGCGGCGCTCGCGCAGCGGCGGCACGAAGAGCTCCAGCGTGCTGATGCGGTAATAGAGGTCCTGGCGGAACTTGCTCTCCTCGACCAGCGTGCGGAAGTCGCGGTGCGTGGCCGCGATCAGGCGCACGTCGACGGTGCGGTCCTTCACGTCGCCCAAACGGCGGAAGCGTTTCTCCTCGAGCACCTTCAACAGGCTGGCCTGCACCTGCGAGTCCATGTCGCCGATCTCGTCGAGGAACACCGTGCCGCGGTGGGCGACCTCGAGCAGCCCCTGCTTCGTCGCCGTCGCGCCGGTGAACGAGCCCTTCTCGTGGCCGAAGAGCTCCGTCTCCAGAAACTCGCGGGAGATGCCGGCGCAGTTGAGATCGACGAAGGCCTCGCCGGCGCGGCGGCCGCGGTCGTGGATCCAGCGGGCCAGCACGGTCTTGCCGGTGCCGGTCTCGCCGTGGATCAGCAGCGGGCTGTCGGTGCGCAGCACGTCTTCGGCCTTCTCGCGCAGCTCGAGGATGGCCGCGCTCTTTCCGAGGAACGGCTCGACGCGCCGCCGCCCGGCCGTCGACTGCGCGTCGGCCAGCAGCTGCTGGCGGTTGCGCTGGTTCTCGATCGTCCGGCGGATGACGACGAGCAGCGCTTCGAGCTCCACCGGCTTGGTCAGGACCTGCTCGGCGCCGAGCTTCACCGCCTCGACGGCCGTGTCGATCGTGGCGTAGGCCGTGAGCACGATCAGCGCCGAGTCGTCGACCGAGCGGAAATCGGGGATGAGCTCCAGGGCGTCGCCGTCGGGAAGGCGAAAATCAAGGATTGTGACGTCGGGGCGGAAAGAGCGAAACTTGACCTTGGCGGAGGCGCAATCGTCCGCTTCCTCCACGTCGAAGCCGTGAGATTTCAAAAAACGACGTATCCCAAAACGCGGTCCGGGTTCATCATCAACCAGTAGCACTCGGTTCCTGAGCATTGGAAATGGTCCGTCTTCACAGTGTAACGGTCCTTTGCGCCGTCGCGCTCTTCGCCGCGGCTCCGCCGCCGAAGCCGATGGCCTACGTCTACCACCCGCCCGAGTCGGCCCTCGACGTCCGCTACCTCTATCACTGGGAAATCCTGCGCACGGCGCTGGAGAAGACGGCGCCGAAGTGGGGGCCTTACCAAATGGTGCCCTCGGAGCGGATGACCGAGCAGCGCCAGACGTTCGAGCTGAAGAACCACACCGGCAAGCTGACGGTCATGTATCTCAGCACGACGCCGGACTTCGAGCGCAACCTGGTCGGGATTCACATCCCCGTCGACAAGAACCTCGGCGGCTACTGCGTCTTCCTGATCCGCAAGGCCGAGCAGCCGCGCTTCGACAACGTCAAGTCCCTCGACGACCTGCGCAAGTTCCGCTACGGCCTCGGCCTCGGCTGGATCGACGTCGACATCCTCCGCGCCAGCCACTTCAACGTCGTCACCGGCTCCGACTACGAAGGCCTCTTCGACATGCTCGAGCAGAAGCGCTTCGACATCTTCCTGCGCGCCGCCGTCGAAGTGCTCGACGAGTACGAACGGCACAAGGGCCGTCTCAAGGATCTCGACATCGAGAAGAACCTCATCTTCTATTACCCGCTGCCGATGTATTTCTGGTTCCCGAGGACGGACGAAGGGCGCCGCCTGGCTGCGCGCGCCGAGGAG
This sequence comes from Acidobacteriota bacterium, assembly GCA_046723495.1. GTDB lineage: Bacteria > Acidobacteriota > Thermoanaerobaculia > Gp7-AA8 > Gp7-AA8 > DATDFB01. The sequence goes on along the minus strand of JBKOUP010000006.1, from coordinate 6,454 downwards.
GGGATGCGGATGATGATCGCCGACGGCACGTACGACCGCATCTTCGACAAGCACCAGCGCTGGAAGATCGAGCGGTTGCGCCTGAAGGAGCGGCGCATCTTCCGCATCGAGAACCCGTTCGTCGGACCGGAGACGCCGTTCGCCGACAAGCGGCTCTGGTTCGATCCGAAGACGTACAAATGAGCATGCGCCGGCGGGTCACGCTCGCGAAGTTCGTCGCCGCCACGCTGGTGACGGTGACGACGGTGCTGCTCGTCGGCCTCGGCATCGACGTCTACCGCACCTCGGCGAAGCAGCAGCGCGGCGATCTCGCGGGACTCGCGAAGGTGCAGGCCGACGGTCTGGCCGTGGCGCTGGCGACGCCGGTCTGGAACATCGACCGCGAAGTGATCGGCAAGGTCCTCGAGGCGATGGCCCAGCCGGAGTCGATCTACGGCATCAGCGTCACGGCGGGTGACGACTCCATCGGCCGGAGGCGCAACGCCGAGGGGAAGCTCGTGCCGTGGGACGGCGTCGGCGCGCCGCGCGGGCTCATGGTGCAGGAACGGCCGATCCTCTATCAAAAGAATCAGATCGGCGTCGTCGATCTCTACGTCACGTCGCGGCTCGTCGACGCCAGCCTGCGCTCGCTGCTCTGGCAGCTCGTCGGGGCGATCGTCGCCGTCGACTTGCTGATCATCGTCCTCGTCTACCTTCTGCTGTGGCGCGCGGTGCTGCGCCCGGTCACGGAGATCGAGCGCTACGCGCGCGGCGTGAGCACCGGCGTGGAGCGGCAGACCGCGGCGCCGAGCACGACCGGCGCGGCCGCGGAGCTGGAGGGACTGCGCGGCTCGATCGAGTCGATGGTCAACCTCCTGCAACTGCGCGAGGAGCGCTTCCGCTCGATCTTCGAGTCGGCCAACGACGCCATCTTCATCCTCGACCCCGAGAGCGGCGCGATCCTCGACGTCAACGCGCGCCTCTACGACCTCTTCGGCTACGCTCCCGGCGACGTCGATTCCCTCGACCTCTGCGTGCTCAGCGCCGGCGAGCCGCCATACACCCTCGAGGCCGCGGTGGCCCGGATCCGCAGCCTCCGGGCCGGCGACCGGCAGATCCTCGAGTGGCGCTGCCGCCACAAGGACGGGCACGTGTTCTGGGTGGAGATCAGCCTGCGCAAGGCCATGATCGGGAATCTCATGTGCGTCGTCTCCGTCGTGCGCGACATCGAGGAGCGGAAGGCGATGGAGGCGGCGCTGCGCCACGGCGAGACGATGTCGGTGATGGGAAGCCTGGTCGCCGGCGTGGCCCACGAGGTGCGCAATCCGCTCTTCGGCATCGCCGCCACGCTCGACGCCTTCGAGGCCGAGTTCGGCGGCGGCGAGGACGTGGCCGAGTACCTCGGCACGCTGCGCCACGACGTCTCGCGCCTGAGCCGCCTGATGACCGACCTCCTCGACTACGGCCGGCCGGCGCATATCGAGCGGCGCGTGCAGTCGATCCGCCCGGTCATCGACGAAGCGGTCCGCGTCTGCGCGCCGCGGGCGAAGGAGCGCCGCATCGAGATCCGCGAGGAGATCGACGGCGATCTGCCGGAGGTCTCCATGAACGCCGACCGCATGCTGCAGGTGTTCCGCAACGTCGTCGAGAACGCCGTGGAGTTCTCAAAAATGGGCGACGCCGTGATGCTGCGCGTCCGCAAGGACGGCGACGGCGCGATCGTCTCCACCGTCGCCGACCGCGGTCCGGGCTTCCGCCCCGACGATCTCCCCCACGTCTTCGAGCCGTTCTTCACCCGCCGCGCCGGCGGCAGCGGGCTCGGGCTGGCCATCGTGCAGAAGATCGTCGGCGAGCACGGGGGAACGATCACGGCCAGGAACGGCGCGGGCGGCGGCGCCGTCATCGAGATTCGCCTGCCTACGTGAGCGTGCCTCGGTACAGGTAGGCGATCCCGAACGTCAGGGCCCGGAGCTCCACGCGCGCGAAGCGGCCGCTGCGCCGCATCAGCTCCGCGAAGGGCTCGCCGCAGGGGAAATCGGCGGACGACGCCTCCAGATACTCGTACGCGCCGCGCTGCCCGGTGAGCACGCCCCCGACGCGCGGCAGGGCATGACGGCGATAGGTGTCGTAGAGCCCGCGGAAGAGCGCGTTCGGCGGCGATCCCAGCTCCAGCACCACCACCCGCCCGCCCGGCTTCACCACCCGCGCCATCTCCGCAAGACCGCGAGCGGGGTCGGCGACGTTGCGGATGCCGAAGGCGATCGAGGCGACGTCGAACGAGGCGTCGTCGAACGGCAGCGACATCACGTCGGCGATGCGAAACTCGATGTCGGGCGCCTTCGTGCGGGCGATGGCCAGCATCTCCGGAACGAAGTCGGTGGCCACGACGCGCGCGCCCGCCCTGCGAAAGGCGATGGCCAGGTCGCCTGTGCCGGTGGCGCAGTCGAGCACCGCGTCCCCCGGGCCCGCTCCCGACCAGCGCACGGCCTGCCGCCGCCAGCGGTGATGCACGCCGGCGGAAAGCACCGTGTTGGCGCGGTCGTAGCGCGCGGAGATCGCCGCGAACATCGAGCGGATGCGTTGGGGATCGGGACCGGCGTAATTCAAGCGGCGGGCAGCATAACGCCGCCCGCCGGCTTCACGACATTAGTACTCGACGCGATTGGCCTGGAAGGTGTCGCGGTTCTCCCACGAGCCGAGGACGCTGATGTGATCGCCCGGGCGCGTGCGCCAGACGTTCACGGAGCGCTTCTCATCCATGTTGCGGACGTCGACCTTCACCGGCAGGCCGGTGGCGTCGTCGCGGATGGTGAGGTAGTGGTAATGCTGGTGCAGCCGCGTCACGGTGCCGCTCATCCAGCCGCTCGAGCCGAACGGCACGGCGCGGTAGGCCGGGTCTCGCGCGTAGGCGGGCTGGCCGGCGAACGCGACGTAGTCGGCGTTCACGCTGTCGCCGTTGACGAGGCCGCCGATGCGGACCTGATCGCCGAGGCGGATGTCACGGCTACCCAGCAGCGACATCGGGACGAAGTATGCGTAGCTGCCGTGGTTGAGCTCGACGCGCACCTGGTCGCCGACGCGGGTCATGCTCGTGACCGTGCCCTGCGTGGAGATGCGGTCGCCTTGGTAATCCGGCAGCGGCGCTGCAAAGGCCGCCGAGGTGATCAGCAGCACAGCGAACGCTGCGATGATGACAGTCAAAGCACTGCTCTGCCTGTTCATGCAGAAGCCTCCTTTCGTACAAATAACTGTGGCAAGAGCGCTGCCAGGAGGCCTGCTAAATCGTCACGCGCACGATTCCATACTGTTTCGACAGCTCGTCGTAGACGCCGATGACGATCCGATCCGTTTTCGTATCGGTGAGCATCTCGAACGAGTACGTGAAGATCTTCGTGGCGGCGTCCTTGGCGCTGGCCGGAATCGTGAACGGCTGCGACTTCTGGTGAACGTCGCTGTTGATGCCGAGCGCTCCGCCGGCCGCGGCGTAGACGCGGAACACGCCGGAGCGGCCTTTGATGTCGGGCAACGCCGTGAGCGACGATGCCGGGAAGCGAATGACGATGGGGATGCTGTAGCCGCGCTTCGTTTTTTTCCTGTCGAGCACCTGGATGTCGAGTGGGATGGCCGAGGGCTTCTGCGGCTGGTACATGGCGGCGAGGACGCGATCGGACATCTTCATGTCGTCGGTTTTCTCGATGAACTCGCGCCGGGCCCGGACGGTGTAGGCGCCGTCCGTCGTCGTGACGGTGATTTTGTGGTTCGAAACGCCCTTGGGCGCGCGGAAGGCCAGCGAGTAATACGACGACAGATCGTCGCGCATGGCGTTGGCGATCTTCTCGACGTCCTTGATTCCCCAGCCGCCGACGCCGCCGGTGCGGTCGGCGAGCTCGCCGATGGAGACCGTTTCGTTCATCACGATGCCGCCGGCTTTGGCGGTGTCCTTTGAAGCCGACGCTCGTTCGGCACCGATCGAGGGAATCTCGACGAAACCTTGCGGATAAATCGGATAGAACGTGACGCCGGCGGCGTTCGCGTTGCGCGTCAAGGTGTCGCGCAACTCGTACGTCGCGAAAAACGGCATCCGATTGGGGTCCCATGCCAGGAGGCCTTTGCCCCAGTACTCGAATCCGGCGTACTTCCCGAATCGTTGCGTCGCCAGAAAGACCGCCTTTCGGCCATCGACGCCGGCCATCATGTTGACCAGCATGTTCAGCGTGTAGACCTTGCGGCGGATGTCGACCATCTCGCGGACTCCCATCGCCTCTCCGTTGAGGACCAACGACGCCGCGTCCGCGGTGCCCGATTCCTTCGTGGCCCGGTCCAGCACCTCCTGCAGGTACTCGCTTTGGATGGCCTCGCTCTCCGTCCGTTTCGCACCCCATCGGTCGAAGAGCGGGCGCAGCCGGTCGATGGCGGCATCGAGTCGGGCGAGATCGCCCGTGAAGTCCTGCTCGACCTTCGTCGTGTACGCGAACGAAACGACCGCCGCGGAGTCGCCCGGACGTACGGTGTCGTGCAGGAGCTTTTTCATCGTCGCGATGAACGAGTCGGCCTGCCCGGGCGGCAGGTACTGTTTCTCGACGAACAGCACGAGCGTGCGCTTCTGCGGAGGTGCCGGAGCGGGCGGCTGCGGCGCGGCCGGTTGTGGAACGGATTTCTCTGGCCGCTGCTCGTCGCGGTATTCCGCGAAGTTCGTGATCGGCTGCACGGCGCCGTGGTCGCGGACCTCGAAGTCGGCGGCGGTCAGCCCGCGGACATGGTTTCCGTGGCGATCGGTGACGACGACGTCGACGTTCACGATCGAGACCTCGATCGTCTCGCCGGCCGGAGGCACCTGCATCGCCCCCAGAAGCAGCAGGGCCAGGACGCCTTTCATGGCTCGATTATGATTCCGATCGCGGTGCGCGACTTCGCTTTTATTCAGACCGCTCCGGAGCGCGTCTTCATCGGCTGGGGACCGTTCGAGCAGCTGCCCTTCCGGCGTCCCGAGCGCCCGGCCTTCTTCATCAGCGATTTTTTCCTCGACGATCCTCATCCGTGGCGCCATCCGTCCGCGTGGGAGGAGATCGGCCTCGATGAGCTGGCCGCGCGCTTTCCGGACGCCCCGCCGCCGCGCGTGGCGTGGGAGCCGCTCGCGGCCGGCGCCTTCGAGGAGACGTTCGCCTCCGCGCGCGCGGCCATCGAGCGCGGCGACTTCAAGAAGATCGTTCCCATCCTCTTCGAGAACGGCCGCCTCGCCCCGGGCGATCATTGGCGCTGGATGTTCGAGCGCCTGGCCATGCTGCCGCCGGGGATGTGGGCCTACGGCTACGCGTATCACAGCCACGGCATGGCCGGCGCGACGCCGGAAATGCTGTTCCGCGCCGAGGCCCGCGGGTATCGGACGATGGCCCTGGCCGGGACACGCCCTGTTGCGCGCGCCGAGGAGCTGCTGCGCGATCCGAAGGAGATGCGCGAGCACCGCATGGTCGTCGACGACATCGTCCGCCGCCTCGCTCCGTTCGGAAACATCGAGGTCGGCCCGATCGGCACGCTGCGCCTGCCGAAGATCGCCCACCTGATGACGCCGATCTTCTTCGCCGAGTCGACGCCGGAGAGGATGTCGTTCGCGGAGATGGTGCGCCGCCTCCACCCCACCGCCGCCCTCGGCGCCTCGCCGCGCAACGAGGCCGCGGAGCGCTGGCTGCGCGAGGCCGACCGCGGCGTGAAGCGGCGCGCGTTCGGCGCGCCGTTCGGCCTGGAGCGCGAGGACCGCAGCGCCCTCGCCCTCGTCTCCATCCGCAACGTGCAGTGGCAGGGGGAGCACGTGCGCGTCGGCTCCGGCGCGGGTCTCATCGCCGAGTCGCGCCTCGACCGCGAGCTCGACGAGCTGCGCGAGAAACGCGAGCAGGTCAAGGCGCTCTTCGGACTGGAGTCCGCCGACGTCGAGGCCGCGGTCCGGCATGACGAACGTTGAGAGGGCCCGGCGGACGATCGCGGACGCCCGCGCGCGCGGCGCTCGCGAGTTTTGCGTTTGCGGCGGCTCGCGCAACGCGCCGCTCATCGCGGTGCTGTCCGTGACGCCGGACGTGCGCCTTTGGTCGTTCGTCGACGAGCGCTCCGCCGCGTTCTTCGCCCTCGGCCGCGCGAAGCTGACCGGGATGCCCGCTGCGGTCGTGACGACGTCGGGCACCGCGGTCGCGGAGCTGATGCCGGCGGTCGTCGAGGCGTATTACTCCGGCACGCCGCTGATCGTCATCACCGCCGACCGCCCGGCGCGCTACCGCGGCAGCGGCGCTCCGCAGTGCATCGAGCAGGAGGGGATCTTCGGCGCGTACGCGGGCGGGTGCGTGACGCACGTGAACGTGGAGTTCGACGAGCCGTTGATTGACGGGGAAGTGACGAGTGGCGGCCCACAACCCGCGGCCGCAGCGCCCCCCACAACCCCCCGGGGGGGGGGTGGGCAGGGGCCCAACCCCCGGGGGGGGGGGGGCCC
>JBKOUP010000127.1:0-13137 GCA_046723495.1 Acidobacteriota bacterium | reverse complement strand
TCGACGGCGAGACCGGGTACCTGCGGCCGGTCGGCGACGTCGACGCCATGGCCGAGCGCGCCATCGCCATCCTCTCCGACCGGGTCCTGCACCGCCGCCTGGGCCGCGCCGGACGCGCGCTGGCGGACGAGCAGTTCAACGTGAACCGCGTCGTGCCGATGTACCGCCAGTTCTACGAGCGGATCATCGCCGGCGCTGCGGTGACTCCACCAACCGATTATCGATAGATCTCCGCGTATTGCCGGTACGAATTCATGACATTGCGGACGTAGTCCTTCGTCTCGTCGAAGCTGACGGCGGTGAGGAAGAAGTCGTCGCCCGGACCGGCGGCGAGGCGCGACCAGAGCGCGGTCTGCTTCGGGCCGGCGTTGTAGGCGGCGGCGACTTTGTAGGCATCGCCGCCGAGCTGCTTCGAGAGCGTGGCGATGTACTCCGCGCCGAGGCGGATGATCACGTGAGGATCGTAGAGATCGTCCTCGTCGACGTTGGGGTCGAGTTTACGGGCCGTGATGATGATCAACTGCAGCAGCCCGCGCGCGGCCGCCGCGGACTTCGCCCGCGGATTGAAGCGCGACTCCTCGCGCATGATGGCCAGGACGAGGGTCGGATCCGCGCCGAAGGTCTCAGCGTCGGCGTCGATGATGTTCGCGAAGAAGCGCGGGTAGAGCAGCTCGCGGACGAGGCGCGGAAGGAGCTGCGGCGCGTAGTCGGCCGGCACCGACTTCATCACCTCCTCGACGGCGTGGATCGACTCGCGCCCGGCGTTGCCGCGATTCAGAGCCAGCGACTGCGTCAGTCCGCTCCGCATCGGGTGCAGCGGCCAGATGCGCGGGACATCGGCAGCCGCCTCGTCGAAGATGCCCATGGCCATGAGCACTTCGGAGCGGGACGCATCCGGCGGCAGCGGAAAGCGCGGGAACGGGAGCGGCCTGAGGTCCATGACCGCCGCGTAGGCGGGCTTCCGGCGGTAGCTCTCGGCGAGCGTCTTCAGGTCGGGCTGGAAGTGCAGCCGCTGCCGCGCGAAGTAGGCGAAATGCGTCGGCACCGGCGCCTGCGCCACGTCGAGGTACGCGTTTCTCGCCGCGCCCGGATTCGATGACTCCAATGCCCGGGCGCGCCAGTACTCGAGCTCGTACGGCTCGAGCTTGTCGAGAAGATGGCGCGGGATGGCGTTGATCGTGGCGATGCACGCGCCGGGATTCCCGGCGCCGAGCATGCCGGCGGCGTAGGCGAGCGAGGCCTCGACGACGGCGTGATCCCTCGGGAAGAGCTTGCGCACGGCGCCGAGGTCTGCGGCCGCCGCGGCGAAGCGCCGCTGCTTGAGACGCGTACGCAGGCGCTGCGTCAGCGCCGCGGCGGTGGCGGGCGTGCGCACCGGCAGGGCGATGGCCTGGGTCATCAGCGTCTCCGCGGCGGCATCGTTCCCCTGCAGCTGCGCGGCGCGCGCGGCATGCCAGAGGAACGTCACTTTCATCGGCACGCTCTTCGTCTGCCGCGCGCCGCGGAGGTACGTCGCCTGCGCCTGCGCGAATTTCTCGGCGCCGAAGTAGGCGCGGCCGATGTCGAAGGTGACCTGGTCGCCATGTCCCGCGCTCAGCAAGGCGACGGCACGGTCGAAGTGGCGGTGGTTGAGCATGGCCGTGCCGAGGAGGACTTTTTGTTGCGGCGTCAATCGCGGCAGATGATCGAGCACCCGCGCGGCGTGCTCGGCGGCATCGTCTGTCGTGCCGCCGGCAAGGATCGCGAGCGCCAACGAGGCGTTCCGCGAGGCCTCGGCGAAGCGCGCCTGCACGTCGCGCGTCGGGATGCGCTTCGCGAACGCGGCCAGCCGCGGCGGGTCGCGCATCAGAAAGTTCACTTCGTCGTCGATGGCCTGCTGGCGGTAGAACGCGTTCGGGTAGCCGAAGATCAGCGCCTCGCGTTCGGCGCTCGCCGCGTCGTGATGGCCGCGGGCGTCGTCGATCTCGGACTGGTGATAGAGGGCCAGGTCGCGAAACGGATTGCCGGGAGTGAGGAAGGGAGCGAATGCCTTGGTTTCGCGGGCGTGGCGGTACGAGAGCTCGGGCGCGGGCGCGCGCACGGGAACGGGCGCGGAACGGTGACGGGCACAGGCGATCAGAACGATGAGAAGAGCTGCGCGTTTCTTCAAACGTCGTCTCGGGCCAGCGTCCCCGAGAGCACGGCATGGGGGGCGCGCCTGAGAATCTCGTTTCTAGCAATCGCGTAGCCAAGGATGGCGTCGACCAGGACGCGGCGGCCGTCGCGCGAGAGCAGCACCAGGATCTTCCGCTTGATCTCGCGGATCTCCACGATGTCCTCCCACGGCAGCCATCGCCCCGGCTTCCCGAGCCACGACAGCACGCGGTTCTCGTACATCACGCCGTCGTCGCTGAAATAGATGTGGTCGCCGTACTGCATCACCGCCGCGGCCAGGGTGCAGAGGAAGAGCAGCAGCAGCGCCGCCAGCGTCAGCGGCTCGATCTCCTTCGCGCCGTGCGAGAGGTACTCGAAGACGAGCGCCGCGGAGGCGAACGTGGCCGCGCAGGAGATGAGCCGGGCCACGGGCGTGCGGTCGAAGCGCAGGATGCGTTTTGGGGCCGTCATGCGGGGTGTAGAACCGAGTCACGGAATGACATATGTCAACGGTTCGAGGGGACAGGGCACGGGTGACAGGGGACAGGTGCGGTCGTCGCGAACCTGTTTCCTAGGGAATGACATAGGTCAATGTGTGGTACGACAGCAAGTCGCCGGACGCTGAGACGCACTCGGCGACGCCGAACGTCTTCCGCTTGCCGAGCTTCAGCACTCTGGCCGTGCAGGTGAACGGCTCGCGGCGGGCGCTCTTCAGAAACTCCGTCTGCATGTGCGTCGTCACCGAGGGGTCGTCGATGCCGCGCAGCGTCTTGATGGCCAGCCACATCGCCACGTCGGCCGCGGTCACGAAGACCTGCCCGCTGGCGATGCCGCCGGGGCGCTCGAAGTTCGGCAGATGCGGCACCTCCAGCGTGCAGACGCCGTCGCCGGCGGACTTCACGACGAAGTCGTAGGCCTTCGTGAAGGCCGAGTCGTGCGAGATCAGGCGCTGAAGCCGTTCGACGTCAACCATGTACAATCCCCGCCCCATGCGCTGGAGCCAGTCCTTCATCTACACGCTGCGCGAATCGCCGGCCGACGCCGACGTCGTCAGCCAGATCCTGATGATGCGCGCCGGCATGATCCGCAAAGTGGCGGCCGGAATCTACACCTACCTGCCGCTCGGGCTGCGCTCGATGAAGAAGCTCGAGGCCATCATCCGCGAGGAGATGAACCGCGCCGGCGCGGTCGAGCTCCTCGGCCCGACGATCCATCCGGGCGAACTGTGGATGGAGTCGGGGCGATGGCAGCGCTACGGCAAGGAGCTGCTGCGGATCAAGGACCGCCACGAGCGCGACTTCGTCTACGGCCCGACGGCCGAGGAAGTCGTCACCGACGCCGTGCGCAACACGCTCAATTCGTACCGGCAGCTGCCGGTCAACCTCTACCAGATCCAGACCAAGTTCCGCGACGAAGTGCGCCCCCGCTTCGGCCTCATGCGCGGGCGCGAGTTCACGATGAAGGATGCGTACTCGTTCCACGCCACGGCCGCGTCGCTCGACGAGACCTACGAAGCGATGCGCGCGGCGTACAGCGCGATCTTCCGCCGCTGCGCGCTCGACAACGTCGCCGTCGAGGCCGACACCGGCAACATCGGCGGCAGCGCCTCGCACGAGTTCATGGTCCTGGCGCAGTCGGGCGAGGACGCCGTCGTCTCCTGCCCGAGCTGCCGCTACGGCGCGAACGTGGAGAAGGCGACGTCGAAGTTTTTCCTCGACGAGCCGGAGCCTGCGCCGGCGGAAGCGATCGCCGAGCTGCACACGCCCGGCACGCAGACGATCGACGACGTCGGCCGCTTCCTCGGCAAGCCGACCTCGCAGCTCGTCAAGACCCTCGTCTTCGACACCGACAAGGGCTGCCTCATGGTCCTCGTCCGCGGCGACCGCGAAGGCAACGAGGTCAAGATCAAGAACGTCAGCGGCGCCGAGTGGATGGAGATGATGCCCGACTCGCGCTTCGAGGAGGCCACCGGCGGTCCGGTCGGCTATTGCGGCCCGGTCGGGACGAAGGCGGCGCGCGTGATCGCCGACGCGTCGCTCAAGGGCCGCGTGAACTGGATCGTCGGCGGCAACAAGAAGGACACGCACCTCGGCGGCGCGAATCCCGGCCGCGACTTCCCCGAGCCGGAGTACGCCGACGTCACCACCGTCGTCGCCGGCGATCCCTGCCCGCGCTGCTCGACGCCGCTGGAGATCTACCGCGGCATCGAGGTCGGTCACGTCTTCAAGCTCGGCACGAAGTACTCGGAGCCGATGGGCTGTGTGTTCCTCGACGAGAACGGCGAGCGCAAGCCGATGATCATGGGCTGCTACGGCCTCGGCGTGGGACGCACGGTGGCCGCGGCCGTGGAGCAGAGCCACGACGACGACGGGATCATCTGGCCGATGCCGATCGCGCCGTTCGAGGTCGTGGTGACGTCGCTCGGCAAAGAGGAGAGCGTGCGCTCTGTTGCGGAAGACGTCTACGCGAAGCTGCTGGCAGCCGGCGTCGACGTCCTCTTCGACGACCGCGACGAACGCCCCGGCGTGAAGTTCAAGGACGCGGACCTCATCGGCTTCCCGCTGCGCATCGCCGTCGGCGCCAAGAGCCTGGCCAACGGCGTCATCGAGTGGAGCTGGCGCAAGGACCGCGCGAAACAGCTCGGGGCACCGGCCGAGGTCGTGGCGAAAATCGTGTCATCCCGAGCGTAGCGAGGGACCTGGGTGAGAGGGTCTGCGCGCCGCCCGCGCCCCCAGCTCCCTCGCTACGCTCGGGATGACAAAGGGCTCTGTTATCCTTTCCCTCATGCGCAAAACCTTCCTTTTGCTCATGTTGATCGCCCTCCCGCTCGCCGCCCAGAACACCGACATCGAGTCCCTCTCCGGCCTGCAGTTCAATTTCGGCAACCCGGGCGCCCGCTCGCTCGGCATGGGCGGCGCGTTCCTCGGCCTCGCCGATGACGCCTCGGCCGCCGAGGCGAACCCGGCCGGGCTGACCATCCTGCGCAAGCCCGAGGTCTCCATCGAAGTCCGCAACTACGTCGAGCAGCAGACCTTCACCACCACTGGCACCTTCCCCGACATCACCCGCACCGACTTCAACCACTACAGCCAGCGCGTCCCCATCACCTTCGCCAGCGCCGTCTACCCGTACAAGAACGCCACCTTCGGCGTCTACTACCACGAGGCGTTGCGCAACGAGGGCGCCGGGCAGGTCATCCCCATCCGCAACGAGTTCAGCGGCGCGGTCACGGCCGACGTCCCGACCTTCTACCTTCCGAAGAACGGCAACGGCCCGGTCAGCCGCGACCAGTGCATCGCCATCAACGTGGCAGCGAAGGACGACTTCGCCTGCCTGCAGTACACCATCCTGCCGTTCCTCAGCGCCCTCGACGTCACCGAGCGCACGTACGGCATCGCCGGCGCGTACAAAGTCGGCACGTGGTCGTTCGGCGGCACGCTGCGCTACCAGCGCTTCAACGAGAGCGCCTTCACCTTCCGCGTCACGCCCGACTTCGACTTCTCCAGCATCTCCGTGCAGGCCACCAGCGACATCACCAAGAACGGCGAGAAGGCGAAGGACATCAGCGACGTCACCTTCGCCGCCGGCGTGAAGTGGGCCCCGACGGACCGCTTCAGCGCCGGCGCCGTGTACAAGAAAGGGGCGCGCTACAAGGCCCCGACGTTCGCGGCGAACTCCGATACGAACTTCGAGTTCGTCAAAGTCTCCGACACCACCTTCCACATGCCCGACACCTTCGGCGCCGGCATCTCCTTCCGCCCCATCCCCGTGCTCACCGTCAACGTCGACGGCGTGCGCGTCAAGTACTCGAACCTCGTCGACAACTTCGTCTCCATCAACGAGTCGGTGCGCGAGATCGACAACGCCTACAAGGCTCCCGACGTGACCGAGATCCACGCCGGCGCGGAGTACTTTTTCTCCACGAAGATCCCGTTGGCGCTGCGCGTCGGCTGGTGGCGCGACCCGGCGCATTCGATCGAATACCGCGGCCCGCTGACGACGCCCGACCGCGTCGCGGCGGCGATTCTCTATCCGAAGGGAGAGTCGCAGAACCACCGCTCCATCGGGGCGGGATTAGCGTGGCCGCGTTTCCAGGTTGATGCCGCGTATGACACCTCGCCTCATTACAAGGTCGCCTCGGTTTCGATGGTTGCTCGTTTCTAGCCTGCTCCTCGCGCTCGCCGCGAGCGCGCAGATGCAGGAGTCGATCACCGTCAGCGTCGTCGAAGTGCCGGTCACCGTCGTCGACGGCAGCGGCAACCCCGTCCGCGGCCTCACCGCGGCGAACTTCAAGCTCTTCGATCAAGGGAAAGAGATGGCCGTCCGGTCCATCGACACGATCGACTTCGCCTCGAAGGAATCGATGAGCGCGGTCTCTCCGGTGAATCCGGCGGCGCGGCGCAAGTTCCTCCTCCTCTTCGATCTTTCGTTCTCGAAGCCGTCGTCGCTGACGCGGGCGCAGGAGGCGGCACGGCATTTCGTGGCCAAGTCGGTGCAGCCGCGCGACCTGGTCGGACTCGGCACCATCGACAAGCACGGCTTCCGCCTCGTGGCTTCGTTCACCACCGACCGGCAGCTCGTCGAGGACGCCATCACCAATCCCGTGGCCACGCGCACCGACGATCCGCTGCACCTCGGCCGCCGCGGCAATCAGTTCGAGATCTCCTTGGAGGGCGACACCTTTGTCGGGCAAGGGAAGGCCGGCGCCGGCGACGAGAATCTCGTGGCCATCATGAACAGCGCCGTGCGCCAGAATCGCGAGGCCGTGCGCGCCGAGGCCGAGAAGGAGATGGATTTCCTCGGCGACCTGGCCAAGACCCTGCGCGGCATTCCCGGACGCAAGCAGGTCGTCTTCCTCTCCGAGGGATTCGATCCCCGCTTCGTGCAGGGAAGCGACGTCAGCGAAGACCTCAGCTATTCGAATTCGGTCTTCTCCTCCGAGACCGACAAGCGCTGGGGATCGAACAGCGCGGCAACGGCGCTGCGCCGCATGGCCGACGCCTTCCGCGGCTCCGACGTGGTCCTGCACGCGCTCGACATCCAGGGAATTCGCGTCAACGAAAACGAGAGTGGCGCGTTCATCAACAGCAACGACGCCCTGCGCCTCCTCGCCCAGCCCACGGGCGGCATGGTCTTCAAGAACGCCAACAAGATCGAGACCGACTTCGAGCACCTCATGAAGTCGCAGGAAGTCGTCTACGTGCTGACCTTCCAGGCGCCGGCGACGAAGGCAGGCCGCTTCCACGACCTGAAGGTGAAGCTCGTCAACGTTCCGTCCGGATCGCAGGCGTTCGCCCGGGCCGGCTATTACGAAGCCGGCGGCGAGACGAAGGGGGAAGAGCGCCTGCTGACGAACGCCGAGATCGTCATGAACGACGTCGAGCAGAAGGACCTCCGCACGGCCTCGCTCGCCGCGGCGTTCACGACGACGTCGGCCGAGGCGCAGGTGCCCGTGATCGTCGAGGTCAACGGCGCCGATCTCGAGAAGCAGAACGCCCTCGACTTCTTCGTCTACGCGTTCGACGACGCCGGCACCGTGCGCGACCGCCTGTACCAGCACGTCACGCTCGACCTCAGCAAGGTCGGCGCGAAGCTGCACGCGAACGGCGTGAAGTACTGGGCCACGCTGGCGCTGCCGCCGGGCAATTACGCGGTGAAGACGCTCGTCCTGGCCGGGCCGAAGAAAGGCTTCACGCGCACCGACGTCGTCGTCCCCGCCGCCAACCAGCTCGCCGCCGCGCCGATCTTCGTCGAGGAGAATCCGAACTGGGTGCTGGTCAAGGGGACGTCGCACGACAAGACGTCCGCGGCGTATCCGTTCGACCTCAACGGCGAGCACTTCATCCCCGCGGCCACGGCGCGCACGAAGCGCTTCGCCATCTTCGTGCCGAACGCGAAGCCGGACGAGATCACCTTCGACGCCAAGCCGCAGATCAAGTTCCTCGGCGCGGCCAAGAGCGGCAGCGCCACCGCGCTGGTGATGGAAGTCGACAAGGCGGCGACGGCGGTCGACGTCACGGTGAAGCGCCAAGGCGCGGCCACGAAGGTCCCGCTGCGGTTCCAGCAGTGACGTCATGAAGAATGTGGGGCGGGATTCATCCCGCCCGCGCGGACTGAAGTCCGCGCCACACATGCCGGCTTCACAGCCTCTCAGGATGACGTAGGCTATGCGCCCGTGGAATTCGACATCTTCTTCTCGATCTGCCAGACCGAGGTCGACGGCTATCTGCCCGACGAGCGGACCATGTTCGCGAACTTCTTCGAGCAGGTCGAGCTGGCCGACCGCCTCGGCTTCGGCACGGCCTGGGTCGCCGAGAGCCATCTCTCCACCGAGGTGCAGAAGAGCAATCCCGGCGCCGTCATCCCGCACTTTGTCGGCGAGATCGGCCTGAACACTGACATCCTCCAGCTCGCCCACCGCATCTTCGCGCGCACGTCGCGCATCGGCGTCGGCTCGGCCATCCTGAACATCCACTGCAACGGCGGCCCGATCGCGCACGCGGAGCGGATCAAGACCTTCCTGGCCCTGCACGGCCTCGACCCGAACGAGCGGCGCACGCTGACGATCGGCTTCGCCTCGGGGCGCTTCCCATTCATCAACGTGCCCTACGGAATCGTGCCGCGGAATCCCGTCGAGGAGGCGGCCTGGCCCGTCGTCAAGAACAAGATCTTCGAGGAGGCGACGGAGATTTTTCTCCGCCTGCTCAAAGGGGAGACGCTGAATTCGACGATGATCGCGACGCGCACGCTGCACCGCGCCGACTTCCGCTCCGACGCCGACTGGCAGCGCGTCCTCGATGCGCATGGGCAGTCCGTCGATGAAGTGCCGCTCGCGCCGCGCTGGACCTTCCCGAACCTCAAGATCGTGCCGCAGGAGTCGCGCATGGAGCTGCTGCACCTCTCCATCGGCTCGCACGACCCGGCGCTGCAGACGTTCGCCAACACGATCATGCCGGTTGGCGTGTTCAACCTCTCCATCACCCCCGGCGCGGAGATCGAGCGGACGAACGAGCTGATGGCCACGGCCTACCACGGCGGCGGATGGACGCGGCGGCTCATGCCGCGCACAGTGCTGGTCTTTCCGAGCGAGGAGATCGCCAGGACGGCGCTGTCGAATTACTGGCGCGCGCTCGAAGGAACGCTCGACGAGGAGAAGGTGCGCCGGGCCACGAACAACGCCCTCGTCGGCGACGCCGCGGCCATCGTCAGGCAGATCCGGGAACGCTTTCACCCCGACGATCGTTTGATGCTCTGGTTCGACTTCAACAACCACGATTCCAAGGGCGTGATGCAGAACATGGACGACTTCATGACCAAGGTGGCGCCGAGCTTCGCCGGATGATCCGACGCATCCTCCTGATCTTCGCCGCCAACGTCGTCGTCTTCACGCTGCTGCGGGTGGCCTTCCTCCTCCTCTTCGGCCACCACCTCGCCTCCGCCGACCTCCTGCGCGCCTTCTACCTCGGCCTGAAGTTCGACGCCCGCATCGCCGCGCTCGTCGTCGCCCCGATCGTCATCGCCGGCATGCGCCGCTGGGCCGTCGTCCTCGCCGCCGCGTTCGAGATCATCGTCCTCCTCTGCTACGCCGTCGACTTCGGCTCGTACGCCTACGTCCGCCAGCGCGTGAACGCCAGCGAGCTGGAGTTCCTCCGCAATCCGCTGATCTCCCTGCACATGGTCTGGGAGTCGTACCACGTCGTCTGGTTCGCGCTCGGGATCCTGCTGTTTCTGACGGCGCTGGTGTTCGCGTTGCGCGGAAAAAGCACCACGACCCAACCGAAAGAGCCGCTATGGCAACGCATCGCCGTGGCCGCGTTTCTTTTGGCCTGCATCTACGGCAAGGTCTCGCGCTATCCGCTGCGCTGGAGCGACGCCTACGTGGCGCGCGATCCGTTCGCCGCGGAGCTGGCCCTGAACCCGCCGCAGTTCCTCTTCGAGACGATGCGCGAGGAGCCGGCGAAGCTCGACGAGACCCGCGTGCGCCAGCTCTACCCGATCATGGCCGCGTACACCGGCGTCGACCGCTACGACCCGCGGTCGCTGTCGCTGTCGCGCACGCCGAGGCTCTTCCCGCAGACGACCGGCCGGCCGAACGTCGTCGTCATCCAACTCGAGTCCTTTGCCGCGTTCAAGAGCGGCGCGTTCGGCAACCACGCCAACGGCTGCCCGAACGTCGACCGCCTGGCGCGCGAGGGCATCCTCTTCACGAACTATTACTCGCCGTCGGAGAAAACCGCGCGCGCGCTTTTCGCCGCCGTCTTCGGCATGGCCGACGTGAGCCCCTGGCAGGCCGCCGGCAACAACCCGATGGCTGTCGATCAGTACACGATCGTCAACGACTTCAAGGGCTACGAGAAATACTTCTTCCTCGGCGGGAGCGCGAACTGGTCGAACATCCGCGGCATGCTCGCCCACAACATCGACGGCCTGAAGATCTTCGAGGAAGGGTGGTACAAGGCCAAGCCGGTCGACGTCTGGGGCATCACCGACGAAGACATGATGTCCGAGGCCGCGGACGAGCTCTCGAAGCAGACGAAGCCCTTCTTCGCTCTGATCCTGACCTCAGGCAATCACCGGCCCTACACGGTGCCGAAGGAAACGCACGGCTATGCGCACGAGATCCTGGCCGACGACGACCTGCGCAAGAACGGATTCGAGTCGAACGCCGAGTACAACTCCTTTCGCTACCTCGACCACGCCGTCGGCCTGTTCATGGAAAAGGCGCAGAAGGAGCCGTGGTTCAACAACACCGTCTTCGTCCTCTACGGCGACCACGGCACGCGCACCGGCGCACCCGGCGAGGCCCTCACGCTCGGCGACCTGTCGCTGATCGTCTACCACGTGCCGATGATCATCTACGCGCCCGGCTTCCACGTGCCGCCGCGGCGGATCGACATGGCCGCGAGCCACATCGACCTGATGCCGACGCTGGCCTCGTTCTGCGGCATCCCCTACCGCAACCAAACCCTCGGCATCGACCTCTTCGACCCCCGGCAGGCCGCGCGCTCCGCCGCGTTCGTCTTCACGACGTTCCGCGAGCCGCCGACGCTCGGCCTCGTCGAGGGGCCGCGCTACACGATCGTGAAGTCGGGGAAGACGGAGACGCTGCCGGAAGCGTTTTACGAGTATTCGCGTTGGCTGATGCTGCACAATAGACCTAGGTGACAGGGAACAGGGGACGGGTGACAGGTGGTGCCGTCGCGAGGACACTACCTGTTCCCTGTCGCCTGTTCCCTGTCACCTGAACATCATGGAAAACGTCATTGCCGCAGGCCTGCTCCTGCCCGAGTCGAGCCGCACCGCCGCCGAAGAACATCTCGACGAGTTGGAGAAGCTCATCGAGACCGCGGGAGGCGCCGTGGTCGCGAAGCTGCTGGCGCGCCGCCCCGCCCCCGATTCGGCCACGTTCGTCGGCAAGGGGAAAGCGGAGGAGATCAAGTCCATCGCCGAGCACCACGCCGCGAAGCTCGTGGTCTTCGACGACGACCTCGGCCCCGCGCAAGTCCGCAACCTCGAGAAGATCATCGGCACGAAGGTCATCGACCGCAGCGGCCTGATCCTCGACATCTTCGCTGGCCGCGCCCGAAGCCGCGAGGCGCGGACGCAGGTGGAGCTGGCCCAGCTCGAGTACACGCTGCCGCGCCTGACGCGGGCCTGGACGCACCTGGAGCGGCAGGCCGGCGGCATCGGCACGCGCGGCGTCGGCGAAACGCAGATCGAGCTCGACCGGCGCATCATCCGCAACCGCATCGCCCATCTGAAAGAGGAGCTGCGCAAGATCGAGCGCACGCGCGTGACGCAGCGCAAGGCCCGCAGCGGCGCCTTCACCGTGGCGCTGGTCGGCTACACGAACGCCGGGAAGTCGACGCTGTTCAACCAGCTCACGCGCGGCGGCGCCGCGGCGATGGACAAGCTCTTCGCCACGCTCGACGCCAAGTCGCAGCGCGCCGCCTTCGAGATGCCGCGCGAGACGGTCGTCATCGACACCGTCGGCTTCATCCGCAAGCTCCCCCACAACCTCGTGGCCTCGTTCCGCTCGACGATGGAGGAGGCCGTGGCCGCCGACCTCGTGCTGCACGTGATCGACGTGAGCCACCCGCAATACGAGGAACAGCGCACCGTCGCCGAGCAGGTCCTCCGCGACCTCGGCGTCTCCGCCGACCGGGTCATGGAGGTCTACAACAAAGTCGACCGCGCCGAGACGATGATCCGAAGGAAAGGCGCCGTGGCCGTGTCGGCGCTGACCGGCCGCAACATCGACAAGCTCGTCGAAGCCATCCGCGAGCGCGAGCTCGCCGGCGGCGAGGTCGTGGAGCTGTCGATCCCCCACTCCGAATCGCGCCTCCTCGCGCAGTTGCACGAGGTGGGTGTCGTCTACGAGCAGAGCGACACGGACGATACGAGGTTGGTGACGGCCTGGATCCCGAACGAGATGACGCGCAGCTTCGACGAGTACCGCCGCGGCGAGACCGTCAGACGGCGCGCTATACTGCGGTCGTGAACCTCTAAGATCGTGCTCGAGCCGAGCGACGAAGGCGGCTTCACGGCATACGTGCCGACGCTGCCCGGCTGCATCAGCGAGGGCGACTCCCGCGAGGAGGCGCTCCGGAACATCCGCGAGGCCATCGAGTTGTACCTCGAACCGGTCGACGACGATCTCGCCGGTGTGCATGGCGAGATCGCCGAGCTTGTCGTTTGAGCAAAGTCCCGTCGCTCAATTACCCCTTCGTCGTGGCTGCGTTTCAGCGCGCCGGGTGGGTCGTGGTTCGTCAGCGCGGCAGCCACATTCGAATGCACAAGCAAGTGCCCGACGTTGTCCGAAAACTGACCGTGCCGGCACACAAACCGATCAAGAGGTCAACGGCTGGCGAAGCTTCTGTCGGACGCCGAGTTGCCGCTCGACGAGTTTCTCGATCTGCTGTGAGCTCGAGCAAGACCCCGTGACAGACATCACAGAGCGATGTGATCCCTTCTGTTTGGCCCCGTTTTCCCCGCGCCATACCC
>JBKOUP010000302.1:0-6072 GCA_046723495.1 Acidobacteriota bacterium | reverse complement strand
TGCAACGGCATCGTGCTGTTCCTGGCCGGCCTGGCCCGCGTGCCGCTCGTCTTCTGGGTGGTGCCGGCGGCGAGCGTGATCGTGCTGTTCTTCCGCCGTCCATCCCGCCCGCCCGGGCAGCGGCATTCGATCGCCGCGACGATCGCACTCGCCCTGCCGCTCGTCGCGCTCGTCGCCGCCGCGGCGATCCTGCCGATCCGCGACTACGACGGCCGCGTCACCTGGCTGCCGAAGGCGCAGGCCATCGCGCGCGACCACGCCATCGACGGCCCGTTCTTCCACGGCGCGCAGGGCTACAACGCGCACAACCGCTACCCACTGCTGATGCCGCTCGACGACGCGACGGTGCTCGCGCTCGCGCACGACGGCGAGAGCGTGCGCTGGATCTACGTGCTCGTGGTCGTGTCGATCTTCCTCGTCGCGCGCGATTTCCTCGACGAGTGGATCGTCGCCGGCGCAGCCTGGCTGCCGATCCTCCTGGCCATCGACGGCGGCGCGCTCGCCGCCTACAACGACTTCGCCGTCTGCGCATTCGCCGGGATGGCCATCCTGTCGCCCAGCGGCCTTTTCCTGGCGGCATTGGTGCTGACAAAGAATGAGGGCGCCGTCCTCGCCGCCGCCATCGTCGTCGCGCTGCTCGCGGCGCGCCGCGCGCGATGGACGATCGTCGTCGTGCCGCTCCTCGCCGCCGCCGCGCTCGCGCTGTGGCGCATGCGCATCCCGGCCGCGTACGACGAGCAGTACGGCGTGCTCCTGCGCGACCTCCCCCACGTCATCGGCCGCTTCCCCTCCGCGGTGCTGGCGCTGGCGCGGCACGCCTGCGACTTCGGCGAATGGGGCTGGTTCTGGCCGTGGACGCTCGTCGCCGCCATCGTCGCGTTGGCGCGGCGGCGCGCCGCCGAGATCGCCGTGCCCGGCCTGACGATTGTCCTGGCGCTCCTCGCCTACGCCATTGCGCTCACCGTGACGAGCTGGCGCGTCGACGAGCTCGCCTCGGTCGCCGCGAACCGCCTCCTCATCCACCTCCTCGTGCCGGCGTGCGCGATGCTCCGGTATACTTCCGTCCCTCGTGAGCAAGCATGACGTTCTCCTCCGCGCGCTGGGGAAGACTCGCTTCGGCGAGCTGACGCTCGTCACGCCCGACGGCGCTACGCATCGCTTCTCCGGAAGCGAGGACGGCGAGAAGGCCGCGATGATCGTCAAGGATTGGGCGACGGTCGACGCCATCCTCGCCCGCGCCGACATCGGCCTCGGCGAGTCCTACATGGCCGGCCATTGGGAGTCGCCCGACCTCCAGGCCTTCCTCACCTTCTGCCAGCGCAACCGCGACGAGTTCGCGAATGTCACGAAGTTCGACCTCGTCAACAGAGTCATCTCCCGCCTGGCCCGCCTCACCAGCCACAACTCGTTCAACGGTAGCAAGAAAAACATCCACGAGGCCTATGACTATCCGCCCGAGCTATACGCCTCGTATACGGACCGGATGATGACCTACTCGAGCGGCTGGTGGGACGGCAAGGAGATGTCGCTCGAAGAGGCCCAGGTCAATAAGTACAACCGCATCCTCGAGGGCATCGGGCCGCCGCCGCAGAACATTCTCGAAATGGGATGCGGCTGGGGCTACTTCCTCGAGCTCGCGGCCTCGCGCGGCTACACGGTCACCGGCTGCACGATCTCGAAGCGGCAGTACGAGTACGCGAAGGAGCTGAACAAGGACGCCATCGCCGCGGGGAAGGTCACGCTGCTCTTCGACGACTACCGCAACATGCCCGGCCAGTACGACGCCGTGACGTCCACCGGCTTCTTCGAGCACGTCGGCTCGCAGTATTGGGTCGAGCACTTCCGCAAGGTCAAGCAGTACCTCAAGCGCGGCGGCGTGGCCATGGTCCAGACGATGCTCTGCAACAAGTTCGACCCGCGCAACGGCAAGGTGCTGAACTTCTTCTCGAAGTACATTTTCCCGGGTGGCGAGTTCCCGTCGATCGGCTCGTTCATCAGCGCGGCCGAGGAGGCCGGGCTGAAGTGCGACGAGCACCTGGCGTTCGGCCAGGATTACGCGCGAACGATGGACGTGGCCTGGACGCGCTTCCACAAGAACTGGGAGAGCGTGAAGAAGCTCGGCTACGACGACGAGTTCATGCGCAAGTGGGAGTTCTTCATCGCCGGCTGGTACGCGATGTTCCGGTCGGGCCAGTACAACGTGATGCAGGCCAGGCTGGTGCACTACCCGTGCTGAGCGACACAGGATTCCGCAGCGCCGAGGGATTCGTGCGGGCCATGCTGGAGAAGGCCGGCGTCGCCGTCGGCGGCGGCGCCCCCCACGACATCGCCGTCCACGACCGCCGCTTCTACGCCCGCGTCGTCCGCGACGGCTCGCTCGGCCTCGGCGAGTCGTACGTGGATGGCTGGTGGGACTGCGCCGCGGTCGACCAGTTCATCACGCGCATCCACCGCGCCAGGATCGCCGAGTCGATCCGCGGGAGCTGGAAGTCGCTGGCGGCGCTTTTGCGCGCCAAGCTCTTCAACCTGCAAAGTCCCAGGCACGCCTTCGAAGTCGGCAAGCGGCACTACGACATCGGCAACGACTTGTACCGGGCCATGCTGGACAAACGCATGGTGTACACGTGTGCATATTGGAAAGAGGCCGCCACGCTCGACGAGGCCCAGGAGGCGAAGCTCGACCTCGTCTGCCGCAAGCTCAGCCTCCAGCCTGGCATGCGCGTGCTGGAGCTCGGCTGCGGATGGGGAAGTTTCGCCAAGTTCGCCGCGGAGAAGTACGGCGTCGAGGTGACCGGCTACTCGGTGTCAAAGGAGCAGGTCGCCCTCGGCCGCGAGCTCTGCGCCGGACTTCCCGTCGATCTCCGCCTCGACGACTACCGCAACGCCTCCGGCAGCTACGACCGCGTGCTCTCCATCGGCATCATGGAGCACGTCGGCTACAAGAATTACCGGACGTACATGGAGCTCGCCGACCGCTGCCTGGCCCGCGGCGGCGTCGCCTTCGTGCACACGATCGGTTGCACCGCCAGCACGACGACGTGCGACCCCTGGACGCACAAGTACATCTTCCCGAACGGTCACGTCCCCTCGGTCGCGCAGCTCTCCGCGGCGATGGACGGCATCTTCGTCGTCGAGGACCTGCACAACATCGGCCCCGACTACGACCCGACGCTGATGGCCTGGCATCGCAACTTCGTGGCCGCCTGGCCGGAGCTGCGCGCGCGATACGACGAGCGCTTCTTCCGGATGTGGACGTATTACCTGCTGCTGAGCGCCGCCGCGTTCCGCGCCCGCTACCTGCACCTGTTCCAAATCGTGATGGCCCGCGCCGACGCGCCGCGGCCGGACTGCCGGAAAAGTTGAGGGGGGGTTGGTGCGCCCAGCAGAACCTTCAGCTCCGGAGAGCATTCAGGCGTCCCGAGTTGTCAATTCGGCGTTACAACCGCCACGTGTTGTGTGCTGTTCGAAGTGATCGCCACAAACGCCCACAGCTTGGCACCGTCGCGTGATTCGACCCGGATGCGCACACGATCGTATGCACGGATTGCGGGGAATGCGTCCGTCAGCGACAGCACGCCCGCGTATCGCGGTGTGCCGAGAAGTGGGACATCTGCCGAGGCGAGAAGCTCTTCATTATTCGAATACAGCTTCACGGTCGCGCTCGCGGCGTCATCGGAGAGTCCATAGATCCGAAGTGCGACTCGAAGCTCCGGCCCAATGCCGACGTTGATCAACTCCATGTGTTCAGAAAAGTCAGTTTCGCGGACTACAGGGAGTTTCGTACCCCATTCGCCAAACGGGTCTGCCCGGTTGTACAGACGAAGATCGAATTGGACCTGGTCAAGGTACCCACGGGTGACATAGAGAAACTCGCCGGGCGCTTCTGCGGGTCGGACTGGGATTGCCAGGCGTTCGGTTCTCGCAATCGTTGGCACATCGTCCGAGACGGTGACAGGAAGCACGGCCACGGGAAACGCCGAGTTGTTGCGATACCACAGCTCCGTAGACCACAAGGTGCCGTAGGCGCCATTCACTAAACTCACGCTGATCGGCACAAGTACCCGTTCGAACACTGCTGGAGGGTAGGGCTGCGCCCACATACTGCCGCCTGCGAGGAGAAACACAAGGAGCGCTAGCGCGCGAACGAAAAAAGCTTGACGCATCATGGGTCCTCCAGATCGTGATGGCGCGCCCCGACGCGCCGCGGCCGGATTGCCGGAAAAGTTGAGGGAAGATTGGTGCGCCCAGCAGGATTCGAACCTGCGACCTTCAGCTCCGGAGGCTGACGCTCTATCCAGCTGAGCTATGGGCGCGTGTGGTAGGCAAAAACGTTCAACCGCGCTCGGGCGGCGTCGTATTCTACCGCACCGCCATGCGCTACAAGTGGACGCTGCTGGCGATGCTGTGGGGCATCGTCTTTTTCAACTACGCCGACCGACAGGCGCTCGCGGCCGTCATCCCGCTCCTGCGCGACGCCTGGCACCTCACGCCGGTGCAGGAAGGGATGCTCGGCTCCGCCTTCGCCTGGACGTACGGCCTGTCGTCGCCGTTCGCCGGACGCTTGGTCGACAAGATCCGCCGCCGCGTGGCCCTTCTCGGCGGGTTCCAGATCTGGAGCGCCGTCTGCGTCGCCACCGCGTTCGCGCCGGGCGTGCGCTCGCTGCTTGCGCTGCGCGCGGCCGAGGGGCTTGGCGAGACCGCGTACTTCCCCGCCTCCGTCTCGCTGATCAGCGATCATCACGACGAGCGGACGCGCTCGCGCGCGCTGGGGCTGCACCAGACCGGCGTCTACGTCGGCACCATCGGCGGCACGACCGTCGCGGCCATCCTGGCGCAGCGCTTCGGATGGCGCTCGCCGTTCGTCGTCTTCGGCATCGCCGGCGTGGTCCTCGGCCTCGTGCTGCAGTTCTTCATTCGCGAGCCGGAGCGCCGCGTGCGCGACGAGCAGGGAAACTTCGGCGCGGCCTTACGCGCGATCGTGCGCACGCCCGCGGCCGTCGCCCTCCTCCTCGCCTTCGTCTGCGCCAACGCCGTCGCCGCCGTCCTCCTCTTCTGGATGCCCACGTACGTCCACGACCACTTCCGCCAGAACCTCGCCTTTGCCGGCTTCACGGCCAGCTTCTTCGCCCAGAGCGGCAGCTTCGCTGGAGCGATCTTCGGCGGCTGGAGTGCCGACGCGGCCACGCGCCGACGCCCCGGTGGAAGGATGCTCGTGCAGGGCGCGGCGCTGCTGCTCGGCCTCCCCTTCGTCGTTCTCACCGGCGCCGCGACGTCGCTGGCCGTCGTCATCGTCGCCTTCGTCGGCTGGGGCTTCTTCAAAGGCATGTACGACGCGAACATCTTCGCCTCGATGTTCGACGTCACGCCGCCGGCGATCCGCGGCACCGTCGTCGGCGTCATGAACATGGCCGGCTGGCTCTTCGGCGCGGGGACGGCCCCGGTGCTCATCGGCTACATCGCCGAGCGCACCTCGCTGGCCACCGCGATCTCCTCCGCCGCGCTGGTTTACGGCGTGGCGGCGGCGCTGCTCTTCGTCGCGGCGACGCGCCGCCGCCGCGTCAATTGACCGGTCCGTTGAGCGGCGACGAGACCAGCGCCTCGAGCTCGAGGGCGCCGTTCGACGCGCCATCGAGCATCTTCGCCGCGTCGATGTCGGCATTGCCGTCCACCCATCGGTAGATCAGAAGAGCGACGTCGGCGAGATAGCGGGCGATCATCGTCACCGTCGCCTCCCGCTCCTTCACGTATTGGATGGCGATGGCGGCGAACTTCGCCAGGAGGTTGCGCGCTTCGTCGCGAGGCGCCCGGCGGGCGATCAATTTCAAGGCGTAGACGATTTGGCCGATGGCGCTGCTGAGACTCTCTTCGGTGCCGACGGTGATTGCGTATTGCAACAGCGCCACGTCGAGGAGCAGGTCCCAGTTGCCGGCGTCGATCAGCCGGCGCTGCAGCGATGCCACGACGATGTTGACTTTCTCGATCTCGCCCAGCTCGGCGAAGATGCTGATGGCCTCGGCGTAACCCTGGAAGCCCTCCGCCAGACGTCCTTGGCCAAAGCGGACGTCGCCCAGG
>JBKOUP010000251.1:0-9660 GCA_046723495.1 Acidobacteriota bacterium | reverse complement strand
CAGCGCGGTGGAGGCGTGCGCGAAGAGCATGTACGGCGCGAGCGGAATGAGTCCGCCGCCGATGTAGGCGCCGGCGATCACGGCCGCGCTGGTGCGCGCGCGGGCCGGGTTCGGCTTCTCCAGCCCGAGCTCGAAGCGCATCATGAAGTCGACCCACTCCTTCGGCCGGTGGCTCATCGCCTCCACGACCGGATGGATGTGCTCCTCGGCGATGCCGTAGTGGCGGAAGACGTCGGCGACCTCCTTCATCTCCTCGCGCGGCACGTCGCGCACTTCCTGCTCCTCGCGCCGCTTCTCTGCCGCGTAGTGCTCGGCATCGCTCTTCGCGGCGAGGTAGCCGCCCAGTCCCATGGCGATCGAGCCGGCGGCGATCTCGGCCAGGCCGGCGGTGACGATGATCCCGGCCTGGGCGATCGCGCCGCTCAGTCCCGCCGCGAGCGCGAACGGCACCGTCAGGCCGTCGGACATGCCGATGACGACGTCGCGCACGATCTCGCTGGCCGTGAAGTGGCGCTCGGTGTGTCGCGTCAGCGGCATGCGGCGCAATTATGCCGCGCGGGCCGCCGCTTTCACGTCGCTGATCAGCCGCTCGATCTCGAACGGCTTCTGGTGGATCCGGAACACCGGGTCGGTGATGGTGCGCCGCGTGTCCCGCTCCGGCACGGCCGTGGCCACGATCGTGCGGTGGACGAGCTCGGGATGATGCTCGTGCATGTAGCGCAGCACTTCCCAGCCGTCGACGCGAGGCATCATCAGGTCGAGGAGGACGACGTCGTAGCCGTCGCGCTCGATCGAGTCGATGGCCTGATGGCCGTCCTTGGCCGTCTCCACGGCAAAGCCCTGATGGCGGACGATTGCCGCGAGCATGGAGCGGATTGGTTCGTCGTCGTCGACGATCAGTGCGCGAGCCACGGAGCTCATCAATGCACGACAGCGGCCAGGAGCAGGAACGGGGCGGCGATCAGGCCGACCATGATGAAAATCGGGACCAGCACCGCCAGCACGACCACGCCGACCGAGAAGAGCACGACGACCTTGACGAGGAGGACGACGGCGACGATCGGCAACAGAAGCAGCTTCAGCGGTAAGAGGACCAGCTTCAGCGGGAAAAGCGCCACGCGCAAAGCGACGTGGATCGCGATCACGATGCCGGCCAGGATGACCATCCCGATGATCCCGAGCATCATCATTGTCAGCAGCAGCGAGAACATGGAGCGGCACCTCCGGTCGGAACATACGGCGATCCGGCGGCCGGGTTGCGGCTCCTCCGAAGAGCGGCCGTGCGGCGGGCTTTGCCACCTACGCAGCCGGCCGCGCCGGCCAGGTCCGCCCGGTCGGGCCGGTGTAGACCGATTGGGGGCGGATGATGCGGTTGGCGCGGCGCTGCTCGTGGCAGTGGGCGATCCAGCCGGCGGCGCGGCTGACGGCGAACGTCGGCGTGAAGAGCGGTACGTCCAAGCCGAGTCCGTGGAGGAGGAGCGCGGTGTAGAACTCGACGTTCGTCTGCAGGCGGCGGCCGGGCTTGTACTCCTCGAGGAGGCGGAGGGCGGTGGCCTCGACGCTCTTGGCCAGCTCGTAGAGGCGCATGTCTCCGTCGCGGCGGAAGAGGCGCTCGGCGGCCTGGGCGAGGACGTCGGCGCGCGGGTCGCGGACTTTGTAAACGCGGTGGCCGAAGCCCATGAGCTTCTCGCCCGACTCGATCTTTCTTCGCAGCACCTCCTCGGCCCGCCCGGGGTCGCCGATCTCGAAGACCATGTCGAGGGCCGGTCCGGGCGCGCCGCCGTGCAGCGGCCCCTTGAGCGCGCCGATGGCGCCGACGACGGCGGAGACGAGGTCGGAGCCGGTGGAGGTGATGACGCGGGCGGTGAACGTGGAGGCATTGAGGCCGTGGTCGACGACGGTGTTGAGGTAGGTCTCCAGGCCGCGTACGCGCTCGTCGGAGGGGACATCGCCGGACAGCATGTAGAGGTAGTTCGCGGCGTGGCCGAGGTCGTGGCGCGGCGGGATCGGCTCCCGGCCTTGCAGCAGGCGCCAATAGGCCGCCACGATCGTCGGCAGCGCGGCGAGGACGTCGGCAGGGGCGTCGCTGCGGATCGTGCCGGCGCCCATGCGCAGGGCGTCCATGGTGCCGATGCGGTCGCGGGCCGCATCGCGCAGCAGCGCGATCGTCGATTCGGGGATTCGCCGCTCGCCGGCGACATCGGGCGAGCCCCACAGAATCTCGACGGTTTCCTCGAACGTGGCGTTGAGGGCCAACTCGGCGACGGGAAATCCGGCGATGATCAGCTCGCCGCGCTCGCCGTCGACGAGGCTGAGCGCCGTCTCCGCGGCTACGACCCCTTCCAGACCTTTGTTGATGACCATGAAAAAGTATATGCATGTTGTCAATATTGATCATATAATCAACATATGAAATGGATCACGGCCGCGGAGGCCGCCAAAGCCCTCGGCGTCGGAAGGCCGACGCTGTACGCCTACGTCAGCCGCGGCCTGATCCGGTCGACGAAGGCGGGAGCGAAGTCGCGCGAGCGCCGCTACGCCGCCGACGACGTCGAGCGCCTCCGGGCCCGGGCCGAGGAGCGGCGCGACCCGCGCAAAGTCGCCGAGCGCGCCCTGCATTGGGGCGTGCCGGTGCTGGAATCGTCGATCACGCTCATCGCCGACGGCCGGCTCTACTACCGCGGCCACGACGTCACCGATCTGGCCCGAGGGAGCAGCGTCGAGCAGGTGGCGTCGCTGATCTGGACCGGCGCGCCGGACATGGACTTCTCGACCACGCCGCTGCACGTCGTCGCCGGCGGATCGGCCGAGGGGCTGCCGTTCATCAGCCGGGCCCAGGCCATGCTGCCGCTCGTTGCCGCGCGCGACTCGCTGGCGTATGACCTGCGCCCGCGCGCGGTCGCGAACACCGGCTGGCGCATCCTCAATTTGCTCGCCAGCGTGGCCGTGCAATCGTCGGAGCTGGAGCCGGCCATCGAGGAAACGCTGCAGAAGCAGTGGCTGCCGCGCATGCCGAAGGCGGCGGCGCTGCTCCGCGCCGCGCTCGTCGTCTGCGCCGATCACGAGCTGAACGTCTCCGCCTTCACGGCCCGCTGCGTGGCCTCGGCGGGCTCGAATCCGTACTCGGTCGTCGTCGCCGGCCTCGCTGCCATCGAAGGATCGAAGCACGGCGGCATGAGCGCGCGCGTCGAAACGATGCTCGACGAGCTGCGCCGGGCGCGCGACGTCCGCACGGCCATGGCCGAGCGCCTCCGCCGCGGCGAGGCGCTCTACGGCTTCGGCCATCCGCTCTACCCGAACGGCGATCCGCGCGCCCGCCTCGTCTTCGAGCTGCTCGCCGAGCACTTCCCGAAGTCGCCCGAGCTGAAGCTCGCCTTTGCCGTGGCCAGTGCCGCCGAGTCGATGACCGGCGAGCGGCCGACGATCGACTTCGCTCTCGTCACGCTGTCGCGCGTGCTGAAGCTCGAGGACGGCGCGGCGCTGACGCTCTTCGCCATCGGCCGGACAATCGGCTGGATCGGCCACGCCATCGAGCAGTACGCCATCGACGGCGTGATCCGGCCTCGGGCCCGGTACGTCGGGGAAACGCCGCGATGAAGGGCAGAAGTCAGAAGGCAGAAGGCAGAGGTGCTCGCGCAAATGCGCGCGTGAGCCGCGTCGTCATGCTGAGCCGCCCTTCGACTCGCTTCGCTCGCTCAGGGCAGGCTCCGACGGCGAAGCATCTCCGAATGCCGAGAGCGTCGCATTTTGAGATCCTTCGCTTCGCTCAGGATGACGGCTTAAGCAGAGCTTCCCTAGCACTTCTGCCTTCTGCCTTCTGCCTTCTGC
Source organism: Acidobacteriota bacterium (assembly GCA_046723495.1). Taxonomy (GTDB): domain Bacteria; phylum Acidobacteriota; class Thermoanaerobaculia; order Gp7-AA8; family Gp7-AA8; genus DATDFB01. The sequence goes on along the minus strand of JBKOUP010000251.1, from coordinate 5,832 downwards.
CCTCTGCCTTCTGACTTACCTCAGCATTTTCTTGATCCGGCCGAGAAACTCCGTGCCCACGAGCGAGTCGGCGGCGTTGAGCACGCGCTGGATCATGTCGAGCACGTCGCTGCTGCCGCTCCAATGCTGGCGCAGGATCGACGGGTCGGTATCCTTCAGCACTTTGTTCAGCACGTAGACGGCGAAGACGAGGTCGTCGAGGTATCCGATCGGCCCGACGATGGCTTCGGGGATGATGTCGAGCGGGAAGATGTAGTACGCGATGGCGCTGCCGAGGAGCACTTTGTCCTTCCCCTGAACGCGCCCGTCGGTGAAGAGCCGCCACAGGAGGATGAAGACGTCGGGGACGAGGAGCAGGAACTCCGCCGTCTTGCCGAGCGCGCCGCCGCCCTTGCGCCCGACGTAGGCGTGGATGGCCGTGCGCACGCGGTCGTAGAAGCGCAGCGCGCGCCCCTCGCTGATCGGGCCGCTTTCGGCGCCGAGGTCGGTCACGCTGCGCTCGAAGTCGTCGTCGGTCGCGGCATCGGTTCGCGGGGTCTCGTCCATGATGAGCTACCTCCTCATTGCGGCAAGTCGGCGCCGCCCGCGCCGAGGGCGACGGCAAGACCGCCGTCGACGATCCGGATCTCCCGGACGTCGGCATCGACAAAAGTTGGCAAGAAGCGGTCCAACGAAAGTACCAGCGTCGCCGGCGGCTCGAGCTGCACGAGGCCAGCCGGCAGGCGCCCTTTGACGAGTCCGAAGAGGAACTGCGGGATCGGAATTCCGCCGAAAGCCGAGACCGAGGAGAGCGGGACGCGGATGGTGTCGCCGTCGGCGACGATCTCGCGCACTTCCACTGCGAAGGGGACGCTGATGAACTTCCGCAGCGCGCCGCTGACGCGCAGCAGCCCATCGGAAAATTCGAGGTCGATGCGCTCGACCGGCGGCACGAGCGCATGCTCGCGCACGACGGCGGCGAGCTTCGCGCCGTCGACGCGGACATCGAGTTGATCCCAGGCGATGAACCGCGGCATCAACTGCTATTATCCCGCCCGCTTTCATGCCCAAGCGCACGGACATCCGCTCGATCCTCATCATCGGCTCCGGTCCCATCGTCATCGGCCAGGCGTGCGAGTTCGACTACTCCGGCACGCAGGCCTGCAAGGCGCTGCGCGACGAGGGCTACCGCATCATCCTCGTCAACTCCAACCCGGCCACGATCATGACCGACCCGGAGTTCGCCGACCGTACCTACATCGAGCCGCTGACGGTCGAGACGATGGAGCGGATCATCGCCCGCGAGAAGCCGGACGCGATCCTGCCGACCGTCGGCGGGCAGACCGGGATCAACCTGGCCACGGCGCTGTGGGACGCCGGCGTGCTGCAGAAGCACGGCGTGGAGCTGATCGGCGCGAGCCACCAGGCCATCAAGACGGCCGAGGACCGGCAGCTCTTCAAGGAATGCATGACCTCGATCGGCGTCGAAGTGCCGCGCTCCGGCTACGTCGGCACGGTCGACGAGGCCGAGCGCCTCGGCGCCACGATCGGCTACCCGCTCGTGGTGCGCCCCTCGTTCACGCTCGGCGGCTCCGGCGGCGGCATCGCCTACAACATCGAAGAGCTGCGCGCGACCGTGTCGCACGGTCTGGAGCTCTCGCCGGTCCACCGCGTGCTCGTGGAGGAGTCGGTCCTCGGCTGGAAAGAGTTCGAGCTCGAGGTCATGCGCGACAAGGCCGACAACGTCATCGTCGTTTGCTCGATCGAGAACTTCGATCCCATGGGCGTGCACACCGGCGACTCCATCACCGTCGCCCCGCAGCAGACGCTGACGAACGTCGAGTACCAGGGGATGCGCGACGAGGCCAAGCGGATCATCCGGGCCATCGGCGTGGAGACGGGCGGCTCGAACATCCAGTTCGCCGTGCATCCGACGACGGGCCGCCGCCTGGCCATCGAGATGAACCCGCGCGTGTCGCGCTCGTCGGCGCTGGCGTCGAAGGCGACGGGGTTCCCGATCGCCAAGTTCGCCGCGAAGCTCGCCGCCGGCTACACGCTCGACGAGATCCCGAACGACATCACGCGCAAGACGCCGGCGTCGTTCGAGCCGTCGATCGACTACGTGGTCGTGAAGGTACCGCGCTTCGCCTTCGAGAAGTTCCGCAACACGCCGCCCAACCTCGGCCTGTCGATGCAGTCGGTCGGCGAGTCGATGGCCATCGGGCGGACGTTCAACGAGGCTCTGCAGAAGGGGCTGCGCTCGCTGGAGATCGGCGTGAGCGGCATCGAGGCGCGCAACACGCCGCCGGACCGGCTGCCGGAGCTGCTGCGCACGCCGACGCCGGAGCGGATCTTCGCCATCGCCGACGCCTTCCGCGAAGGGATGACGGTCGAGCAGGTCAACCAGCTCTCCTCCATCGATCCGTGGTTCCTGCGCGAGATCCGCCACATCGTGCAGATGGAGATGGAGATCCGGGCAGGCGAGGAATGGGCCACGACGGCGCAGCTTCGCCGCTGGAAGCGAAACGGTTTCTCCGACCGCCAGATCGCCGCTCTCGTCACCCCGAGTGTGACGGAGGGGCAAGTTCGCGAGCATCGCCACGCCCTAGGCGTCCGCCCGGTGTACAAGCGCGTCGACACCTGCGCGGCGGAGTTCGAAGCGTCGACGCCGTATCTCTACTCGACGTACGAGACGGAGAACGAAGCGGAGCCGACGAACCGCCGCAAGGTGATGATCCTCGGCTCGGGTCCGAACCGCATCGGGCAGGGGATCGAGTTCGACACCTGCTGCGTGCATGCGTCGTTCGCGCTGCGCGAGATCGGCTTCGAAACGATCATGGTCAACTGCAACCCGGAGACGGTGTCGACGGACTACGACACGTCGGACCGCCTCTACTTCGAGCCGCTCACGCTCGAGGACGTGCTGGAGATCGTCGACCTCGAGAAGCCCGAAGGCGTGATCGTGCAGTTCGGCGGTCAGACGCCGCTGAAGCTGGCCAAGGCGCTGGCCGAGGCGGGCGTGCCGATGTGGGGGACGTCGGTCGACTCCATCGACATCGCCGAGGACCGGCAGCGCTTCGGCGCGCTGGCGATGGAGCACGGGATCCTCGTGCCCGAGCACGGCACGGCGATGACGATGGAGGAAGCGGTCGAAGTCGGCCACGAGATCGGCTTCCCGCTCGTGGTGCGACCGTCGTACGTCCTCGGCGGGCGAGCCATGGCCATCGTTTACGACGAGAGCAGCCTGCGCGAGTACGTGACGCTGGCGATGGAGGCGGCGCCCGGACATCCGATCCTGATCGATCGCTTCCTCGAGGACGCCATCGAGCTCGACGTCGACGCGGTATCGGACGGCCACGACGTCGTCATCGCCGGCGTGATGCAGCACATCGAGGAGGCCGGGATCCACTCCGGCGACTCGACGACGATCATCCCGCCGTACATCATCACGCAGCGCGATCAGGACCGCATCCGCCGGCGCACGATCGAGCTGGCCAAGGCCCTGAACGTGATCGGATTGATGAACGTGCAGTACGCGATCGCGCACGGCGACCTCTACGTGCTGGAAGTGAATCCGCGCGCGTCGCGCACGGTGCCGTACGTGTCGAAGGCGACGGGGGTGCCGTTCGCGAAGATCGCCGCGAAGGTGATGGCCGGGAAGACGCTGCGCGAGCTGGGGCTGAAGGGCGAGCCGCGCGTGGACGGCTACTTCGTGAAGGCGCCGGTGTTCCCGTTCGGCCGTTTCCCGCGCGAGGACACGGTGCTCGGCCCGGAGATGAAGTCGACGGGCGAAGTGATGGGCTCGTCGCCGAGCTTCGGCGAGGCGTACACGAAGGCGCTCCTCGGCGCCGGCGTGGCCCTGCCGCGCGGCGGCACGGCGTTCATCTCCGTGAATGACAACGACAAACGCCCGGTGATCGTGCAGCTGGCCAAGGAGCTGGCCGAGCTCGGGTTCAAGGTGATCGCCACGTCCGGGACGCGGGAGTTTCTCGAGCACAACGGCGTGGACGCGGGTTTAGTGTGGAAGGTGCACGAGAACGAGCGGCCGAACATCGTCGACCGCATGATCAACGCCGAAGTGACGCTGATCATCAACACGCCGCTGGGACGGAAGTCGTTCTACGACGACACGTACATTCGAAGGACGGCGCTGCAGCACGGGATCACCTGCCTGACGACGTTGTCCGCGGCGACGGCGGCGGTGGATGGGATCCGTTCTCTGCGGGAAGGCGTCGCCACGATCGCCACGCTGCAGGAGCAGCACGGGCGTTAGCCGGCACGGGCGGCGGCGTCGGTTGGCCAAGCCCGCTCCCAGATTAGCCGCGCTTGGGCCGCGTTGGCGTGGGACGGCGACTCGCTCGGCGGCGCCGCGCCGGCAACTTGAGTGAGAAGCGGATCAGGGCGTGCGTATCCGCGAAGCCCTGGCGCATCTCCGATCGGATATTGGAGGCCTCGCGGCCGAGCTTCTGATCGACGTTGCGGATGCCCTCGGAGAGCAACTCGAAATTCGACTCGAATCTATCCGCTGTAGAGTCGAAGTGGAGCTTCATTTCGGTCTTCGTGGCGGTGATCTCCTCGCGAACGAGCCGGAATTCCGCCGCGGTTTGCTCTCGAAATGCGGCCGCTTCCTCTCGGACCAGCCGGAACTGCGCATCCGTCCGCTCACTGAACTCATCCAGGTACTGCTTCAATTCGCTATCCATCACGACGGAAGTGTACCTCGGTGGCGGAATTCGTCCGAGGATCAGCGGCGAACAAGTCCAACTGCCGTTCCAGCCGCTCGACCGTCTCGTCGATGTGCAGCCGCGTCTCGGCGTGTGCCGAGGCGTTGTCCGCCATGACGGCGTCGATTCGCTTCTCCAGCGCGGCGATCTGGCGCCACGTCTCGACGTGTGCCTTCATACCCTCCTGCCGCAGGCGGTCCAGGTACTCTTTCAGCTCGCCATCCACGACGAGCCGAGTGTACCTCGGCGGTCGAATTCGTCCGAGGATTACTGGCCCGTGCTGCGGTGCGGGTCGTACACCAGCTCGGCACGGTAGCGTGGCTTGACCGAGCGGTTGAAGTACTGGCCCACGGAGCTCGCGGCCAGCAGCTTCCGGAACACGCTCTCCGGCACGTCGAAATAGTGGTAGATGCGGCCGGAGCAGAAGCGGGCTTCGAGCACGCGGCGGTCGCCGTCGTAACCGGCCGCGGCGAGGACCGAGGAGTTGACCGGATGGATCTCCACTTGGTCGTCCCTGCTGACTGTAGCAGCTTTCACAAAGCCTCCGGTGTCACCGTCTTCGATGAGTGGACAGCGTTCGCGAGTGGGAGCAGGTCTCTCTGCCGGCGCCGCGGCCGCGGGTCGCGGTCGAGGCCATGGCGGGGGAGTGGGTTCGCACCAACGACAAGCCGCAGTGGATCGGCGCGCTCGACGTCCGCGTCGACGGCGACGGCCTCCTCGTCCACGTCTACGGCGGGGGGGCGGGTCCGTCGCCGCAGAACTGGGGCGCGGCCCGCACGCAAGCCGTCTACGCCGGTGCGCTGACCGGCGGCGACGCGGCGGCGGGCGCGTTCGTCGCGCAGTACACCCTCCCCGACGCCGACGTCGAGCTCCAGGCCAACCTCAACCTCGGCCTGCTCGTCGTCGCCACCTACGTCACCTTTCGCGAGCCGGGGCCGTTCGCCAATCGGTTCACGCGCGAGTTCTTCCGGAGGGACGCATGATTGCTGAAGCGGCGACCGCGCTGGACCTCAGCGTGATCGTGGGCGACTGGCGCAACACGAACCACGCCGGCGGCATCACCCGCATCGTCGTCGAGGACAACGGCGATGGGCGCGTCAGGGTCGAGGCGAACGACTGGGGCAGCGCC
>JBKOUP010000029.1:0-4573 GCA_046723495.1 Acidobacteriota bacterium | reverse complement strand
GATCATGTCCTTGTTCGCGTACTTCGGCGCCGTGCCGTGCGTGGCCTCGAAGATCGCGTATTCGTCGGACTCGTTCGAGCCCGGAGCCAGGCCGAGGCCGCCGACCTGTGCGGCCAGGGCGTCGGAGATGTAGTCGCCGTTGAGGTTCGTCGTGGCGATCACCGAGTACTCCGACGGGCGCAGCAGCACCTGCTGGAACATCGAGTCGGCGATGCGGTCCTTGATCACGATCTTGCCTGCCGGCGCCGGGCCGATGAGCTCCGACTCCGGGATCGTCACGTCGCCGAATTCGTCCCTCGCCACCTCGTAGCCCCAATCCTTGAACGCTCCTTCGGTGAACTTCTGGATGTTGCCCTTGTGCACGAGCGTGACGGAGTCGCGCTTCGCGGCGATCGCGTACTGGATCGCTTTGCGTACCAGGCGCTTCGAGCCGAACTCCGAGACCGGCTTGATGCCGATGGCCGAGCCGGGGCGGATCTTCGCGCCGGCGCGGCGCTCGATGTCGTTGATCGTGGCGATGAGCGTGTTCGCCCCGTCGCTTCCCGCCGGCCACTCGATCCCCGCGTACACGTCCTCGGTGTTCTCGCGGAAGATGATCATGTTCACCAGCTCGGGGTGTTTCACCGGTGAGGGGACACCCTCGAAGTAGCGCACCGGGCGCACGCAGGCGTAGAGGTCGAGCACCTGCCGCAGCGTGACGTTGAGCGAGCGGATGCCGCCGCCCACCGGCGTCGACAGCGGGCCCTTGATGGCCACGCGGAAGTACTTGATGGCGTCGAGCGTCTCCTGCGGGAGGTAGTCGCCCTTCAGCTCTTTGGCCTTGTCGCCGGCGAGGACTTCCTTCCAGAAGATCTTCTTCTTGTCGCCGTAGACCTTCGACAGCGTGCCGTCGATGACGTGCTGCGTGGCCCGCCAGATGTCGGGGCCGGTGCCGTCGCCCTCGATGAAGGGGATGATCGGGTCGTCGGGGACGACGAGCTGGTTGTTCTTGTAGTCGATGCGGGTGCCGGTTTGCTCCATGACGGTGCTCATAATGCCGTGGAACATAGCGGATTGTCTCGGGAAAGTGCGCGAGACGGCCCACACGCCCGCCCGTGAGCCGCGTCACCGGCGCAGCAGGCCGCGCAATGTGGCGAGATTCTTCCGGTCCGACTCGTGCTCGACTTTCTTCGGCGTCTCCAGCAGCTTCGGGATGCGCCGGAAACGCGCGTCGTTGAGGACGTGGCCGAATGCCTCGACGCCGATCTCCCCCTCGCCGATGTGCTGGTGGCGATCGACGCGCGAGCCGAGCGGGCGCTTCGAGTCATTGAGGTGGAACGCGCCGACCTTGGCGACGCCGACGTGCTCCTCGATCTCCTCGACCGCGCGCTCCCAGCCGCGGCGCGTGCGGATGTCGTAGCCGGCGGCGAAGATGTGGCAGGTGTCGACGCAGATGCCGACGCGGCGCTTCTCGTCGACGAGGTCGATGATCCGCCCGAGCTCCTCGAACGTGCAGCCGAGACACGACCCCTGTCCCGCCGCGGTCTCGAGCAGCGTGACGACCTTGTGCCGCGGCAGCATCGCGTGAATCGTGTCGAGCGAGCGGGCGATCTGGTCAATCCCTTTGTCGACGCCGCTGCCGAGGTGCGCGCCGGGATGGAGGACCACGGCGTGGATGCCGAGGCGCTCGGCGCGGTCGAGCTCGTCGGCCATCGCCTCGATCGACTTGCGGTGGAACTCCTCGTTCGTCGTGGCCAGGTTGATGAGGTACGAGGCGTGGGTGAGGATCGGCTTGACGTCGCGCAGCTTGGCGAAGAGGGCCACGTCCTCGTCGGTCATGACCTTGCCCTTCCACTGATTCGAGTTCTTGGCGAAGAGAGCGATGGCCGAGGCGTCGATGGCCGCGGCGCGCTCGAAGACCGTGTGCAGGCCGCCCTTCGTCGAGATGTGCGCGCCGATGAGGTCGCCGTGTTTTTCGTGGAAGCGGAATTGGGGCATGAGAGAATTCGGCCCGGTCCAAAACCAGGAGATCCGCGTGAACATTCACGGCCGCCTTGCGCTCTTCATTTCCCTATTCGCCGCCACGACATTCGCAGCACCGGTCTCGCTGCATGTCGGCGCCGCGACCATCGAGCTGACCGACGGAACGGTCTTCCCGCAGACCGCGACCGAGGCGGTCTTCATCGGCCACGGCGTGATCCGCGTCAAGCCCGACGACCCGATCGAGGCGGGGCAGCTGGAGCTCTTCACGGCGAGCCGCGCGCTCGACGAACGGTTCACCGAGGCTGTCTTCGTCGCGGCGAATGCGGAGACGATGGCCACGCTGACGAAGGGCACGCCGGCCGGCGACGCGGCGCGCGCGAAAACGCTCTACGACGCATGGAAGAACGGAAGCGAGCGGAAACTGATCGAGGTCGACTCGCGTCTCCTCGCCGCGTCGAACGGCGACGAAGGCGCCGACAAGTTCTTCGTCGCCCGTCTCCACGGCACTCACCTCGGCCACTTCGACTACGTCGTCGATCCGGCCGATCGCCTGGCCACGCTCGGGCAGTTCATCCCGCCGAAGCTCACCGAGCGCGAGAAGCGCCGCGAGGCGGCGCGCCTCGAAAAGGAACACCGCCGTGGACGTTCGCTCGGCACCGAAATCACCGACCTCGGGCAATTCAACATCTGGAGCGAGTTTCCCGCGGGAGCGCAATCGGACGAAGGCGACTTCGAACCGGAGCTCTACCACGTCGACGCCACCGTCGCGGCCGGCGCGGAGCGCCTGAACGGCCGCGCCACCATCGATCTCAAAGCCGTCCGCGGGCATCGCCGGGTCATCCCGCTGCGCCTGCACGAAGACCTGAAAGTCTCGCAGGTCACCGACGCCGCCGGCGCGGCGCTGCCGTTCATCCGCTCGGGCTACCAGCTCGCCGTCGTCCTACCGTCGCCGGCGGAGGCCGGCCAGCGCCTCTCCGTCAGCGTCGTCTTCGAGGGCGTCATGTTCGAGAAGGAAGGGCGCGCCTTCCGGCTGCGCGACACGGAGTCGTGGTACCCCCACGCGGGCTCGATCGACCGCGCCCGATACGACGTGACGCTGCACTGGCCGGAGGGGCTCGACCTGCTCGCGGCCGGCAAGCGCGTCGACGGCGGCGATCATTGGGAGAAGCGCGCCCTCGACATTGCCGCCGTCGGCTACACGTTCGAGATCGGCCACTTCGCCATCGAGACGATCCAGGCCGGACACGTGAACATCCGTCTGGCCTTCGATCCGGAGTCGGAGGACAAGCGCCAGGTCGCGAAGAGCCTGCAGGCCGACACCGCCAGGCGGAACCGGGAGATCGATTTTCGCGCTCGCGGCATCACTAAGCAGGGCCGCGACGAGATCCGCCAGCAACTTCGCGACGCGCTGCTGTTCTACGAGCAGCTGTTCGGACCGTATCCGCTCGACGAGCTGACCGTCGTCACCGTGCCGCGCGATTTCTCGCAGGGCCTTCCGGGATTCCTCACCCTCTCCACGCTGATGATGACCGATCCGGGGACGGAGTGGCGCGACCTCTTCACCGCCAACGTCGATCGCCGTCTGGTCGTCGCGCACGAAGTCGCGCATCAGTGGTGGGGCGGGATCGTCCGCCCGTCGAATCCCCGCGACCGCTGGCTCGACGAGGCCATGGCTTGCTACGCCGCCACGGAGTATTCGCGGCAGAAGCTCGACTGGCGCGGGCGCTTTCAGATCGGCTTCACCACGCGCTGGCCGCCGGAGCTGTTGCATCTCGAGCACGGCTCGCGCCCGGTGGAGTCCCTCGGCCCGCTGGTCCTCGGAGGGCGGTTGGACTCGAGCCGCGCGCCGTACGCGTACGCTTTCATCACCTACCGCAAAGGCGCGCTGGTGATGGACATGCTCGCCCAGTCGATCGGCGAGCAGAATTTCAACGTCATCCTCCGCGACCTCGTGGCGCACGAGAAGTTCATCTCCACGCAATCGTTCCTCGGCTACGTGTCGCGCGGCGCGAACCGCGATCTGCAGCCGTTCTCGCGGTACTTCGTCTACGGCACGGGCGTTCCGGAGATCGAGTACCAGATCGACGTTCGCCCCAATCAAGGAAAGTGGACGATTCACCTGACGGGCCAGCGCGTCGATCCGTGGCGCTACCGCGTCCGCGTCGCCAAGCGCGACGACGGCAAGCTCGACGTCGTCCGCGAAACGGTTCCCGTCACGAACGCGCTGCTGCCGACGCTGCTCGTGCCGATGCAGGTCGCGCTCGAACAGCCCGGCAGCGGTCAAGGCTTGAAGTACGCGAAACGGATGATCGATCTCTCCAGCGCCACGTTCGCGTTCGACTTCGACATCCCGTGGGAGCCGAAGGACGTCGTTCTCGACCGCGACCGCGAAGTGCTGGCCCTGCTCTATTCCAAAGGACGGAATCCGAAGGAGATTCTGCTGAAGCGCGGAACGAATCTCGCCGCTGCCGGCAAAACGGCCGAAGCGGAGGCGGCGTTCAAGGAAGGGATCGCCGCGAAGCCGTCGACGGAGCTGCAGTCGTCGCTGAACCGCTTCGCGCCGTTCGCGTTGTCGCTGCCGGCCGGCGTCGACATCGGCGGCAGCTACAAG
>JBKOUP010000175.1:0-3822 GCA_046723495.1 Acidobacteriota bacterium | reverse complement strand
ACGTCGTACACCGGATTGGAGTGCGTGGTGGGATGCGCGGTCTCCACGCAGCCGCCCTGGTCGATGGCCACGTCGACGATGACCGATCCCTTTTTCATCTCGCGGATCATCTGCCGGGTGACGAGCTTCGGCGCCGCGGCGCCGGGGATCAGCACGCCGCCGACGAGGACGTCGGCGCGGCGGACGGCATCGGCGATGTGCGCCGGATTGGAGGCGTAGGTCTGCACGGTGCCGCGGAAGATGTCGTCGAGCTGGCGGAGGCGCTCGAGGTTGTTGTCGAGGATGGTCACGCGTGCGCCGAGGCCGACGGCCATCTTCGCCGCGTTCGTGCCGACGACGCCGCCGCCGATGATGACGACGTCGCTCGGCAGCACGCCCGGCACGCCGCCGAGAAGGACGCCGCGTCCGCCGTAGGGCTTGTGCAGGTAGTACGCGCCGACGTGCACGGACATGCGCCCGGCCACCTCCGACATCGGCGTGAGCAGGGGCAGGGCGCGCTTGCGCTCGTCGGTGATGGTCTCGTAGGCGACGCCGACGATGTTCTTGTCGAGCAACGCCTTCGTCAGGTTCGGCACGGGAGCGAGATGGAGATAGGTGAAGAGGAGCTGGCCGTCGCGCAGCCGCTCCAGGTCGGCCTCGATCGGCTCTTTTACCTTCACGATCATGTCGGCGACCTGGTAGACCTCGTCGGCGTCGCCGACGATCTTCGCGCCGGCGGCGGTGTACTCGTCGTCGGAGAAGCCGCTGCCGTTGCCCGCGCCCGATTGCACGTAAACCTGGTGGCCGTCGCCGGTGAGCACGGCCGCGCCGGGCGGTGTCATGCCGACGCGATATTCGTTGTCTTTGATCTCGGTCGGAACCCCGATCCGCATGGATGACTCCTTTTTAGCGGCCGGGATTCTACGTCAATGCGTGGCGCGGCGCCGTGGCAGTTGCGGCGGCGGTTGAGGCTGCGGCGGCGGCAGCGGCGCGCCGGGCGGCAGCGGTGCCGGCGAGACGATGACGGACGGCGCGAGCAGCTGCGCCGCGGCGGCGGCATCGACGAGGCCGTAGCCGTACGACGGGTCGTAGCCGGCCGGGCCGAGGTCGTGCGCGGAGGTCTGGATGGCGAGGCGGATGTCGGCGGCGTGCGCGCGCGGGGCGATGGTCCACAGCAGCGCTGCGACGCCGCTGACATGCGGCGTGGCCATCGACGTGCCGTTGAGGTTCTTGTAGTCGGTGACCCAGGTGCCGATGGTGACGGCGCCGCCGCTTTGCGCGAGCAGCGCCGCGCCGTCGGCCTTGGTCAGGCCGACTGTCGGCGGCCACGGGAAGGCGACGTCGTCGGCCCACGGCACGCAGCCCTTCGCGAGATCCGTACAGTCGGGGCGATAGAGCGTCCAGTCGCGCGGATCGCTGTCGTCGTTGTTGTAGATGAGGGCGCCGATCGCGCCGGCGCCGGCGGCGTTGCGCACTTTCTCGGCGAAGGTGATCTCGCCGCGCTGCATGAGGGCGATCTTTCCGCGCACGGCGTCAGGGAAATCGCCGGTCCGGCCGAGGCCGCAACTCACGATCGTGCCGTGGAGCTCGACGTGCGGAGCACCGGTGAAGGGGAAGCCGGTGAGCCAGCTCCGGCCATCGACGCGCGCGCCGGCGGTGAGGAAGCTGCCGCGCGGCACGGTGGAGAGGACTTTCACGCCCGGCGCGACGACGCTGATGCCCGGGCCGTAGCTGGAGAAGCCCGCCAGAGCCTGAGTCGCGTCGATGGCGCCGACGGAGAGGACTTCCGGATATCCGGCAGGGTAGTCGAGGCCGGGAAGGCCGCGGTTGCCCGCCGCGGCGACGGCGAGGACGTCCTCGTCGGCCAGGCGCTGGAAGGCCGCGTGCTCGGCGTCGGAGGGATCGCTCGATCCGAGGGAGAGGCTGACGATCCACTGCCCGCCGATGGCGTGCTTCCAGGCCAGGACGTGGTCGATGCCGGCGATGACGTTCTCGTCGGTGCCGTTGCCGGTGGCATCGAGGACTTTGACCATCCACACCCGCGCCTCGGGCGCCACGCCGACGACGCCGAAGCCGTTGTCGAGCGCGGCGATGATGCCGGCGACATGGGTGCCGTGGCCGTTGTCGTCGGCGTAGTCGTTCTGCTGGGTGAGGGTGTTGTAGCCGCCGACGACGTTCGGGGCGATGTCGGGATGCGTCGTGTCGACGCCGGTGTCGAAGATGACGATGTTGACGGTGCCGCGCCCGCGCGTCGCCGCCCAGAGCTGCGGCGCATGCACGAGGTCAATGCCCCACGGACGGGTCTGGGCCTCGTCGAGCGGCGCCTGCTCCGGCGCGGCGTGGAACGTCGACGCAGCGTCCGCGAGCGACCGCGGCACGACGCGCTCCACCCACCGCACGCCCGCCTGCAGCCGCATCTGCGCGGCCTCGGCGTCGCTGAGGTCGGCGGCGAAGGCGTCGACCGAGTCGAAGGAACGCACGTCGCGCGCCCGCGAGAGAACGTCGTCGTCACGCAGCGGCACGTGCGCCGCGCGCGGTCCGCTGTACGTCGTCACGATGTAGCGGGAACGCTCCGCGGCCACCGCGCTCGTCGCGATGGCCAAAGCGCAGAGGAGAGGGAGGAATCGTTTGATCAATCGTCCGATGGTACGCGCCTCGACGAAAGGCCGTTTAATGCGAGCGCCGTCCAGCCATGCGGCCGAGCGACGGCAGCGGGAACAACGACGGGTTGAGCTGGTGCACGGCATTGAAGGCGTTCACGAATCCGTGACCGTAGGTGCTGTCGACGCCGGGTGTGCCGAGGTCGACCGCGGACGAGAACAGCGCCTGCTTGATCGCCTCGGCCGTCGCGTTCGGAGCGACGCTCCAGGCCAGCGCCGCGACCGCGGCGACATGCGGCGTCGCCATCGACGTGCCGTCGTAGCTCGCGTAGTCGTCTTTCGCCGCGTTGATCGTCACGGACGCCGGCCGGTTCGCTAGCAGAGCCTGGCCGTCGGTCAGGGAGATCGCCACCGTCAGCGGCCAGACGTGACCGGCGTCGGCGGTGTCGCCCGTCAGCGTGAACCCGAGGCCGGTGTTGTCCTTGTTGTAGATGATCACCGCGGCCGCGCCCGCGGCCTGGGCGTTCTTCACTTTCGTGGCGAAGGTGACGTTGCCGCGCTTGATCAGAGCGATGTTGCCTTTGACCGAAGCGGGGAAGTCGCTCGCGGTGGCACCGAGCCCACAGTCGACGAAGGTTCCGGTCAGCGTGCCGAACGGCGAACCGTCGAGCGGCGAGGCCACGAGCAGGGTGCCGGAGCTGGTCGACACCGAACCCATGATTCCCGTTCCCACACGCACGGTGGAGAGGACGTCGACGCCGGGCGCGGAGAGCGCGACCTCCGGGCCGAAGTTCGAGAAGTCGGCGACGCTGGCGGTGGAGTCGACCGCCGCGACGGCGACGACGCCGGGATACGCCGCCGGATAGCTGACGTGGTAGGAGTTGTCGGTGGTCTGGCTGCAGACGTCGGCGCTGGTCGGATCGTGGTTGCCCGCCGCGGCGACGACGAGGACGCCGGCGTTGACCGCGCTGCTCACCGCGCCGGCGAGCGTCGGCGATTGACCGCAACCGCCGAGGGACATGCTGATGATCCAGTTGCCCCCGGAGTGCTGTTTCTGCTGAACGACCCACTGGATGCCTTTGACGATGTTGGCGGTCGGCCCGCTGGCGCTGCCGTTGCCGTCGGAGTGCATGACCCTGTCTCTTATACACATCTCCGAGCCCACGAGACTCAATGGAGAATCTCGGTTGCCGTCTTGTGCTTGAAAAATGGGGGGGGGGGGGGGGGGGGGGGGGGGGGGGGG
>JBKOUP010000286.1:0-9336 GCA_046723495.1 Acidobacteriota bacterium | reverse complement strand
GAGAGCGAGAAGGAACCGCCGAACGACCTCTTCGTGCACGAGTCGCTGTTGCGCTGGAGCGGCTGGAACCTGGCCGCGCCGCTGCCGGATCCGGTGAGCATCGGCACGGTTCGCTCGACGCCAAAGCCGAACGATTGGATCACTGCGAAGATGACCGCGCTCCCCTCGGCGCGGCTGCGCTTCGGATGGCAATACCGGCTGCGCGTCCGCCTCGCGGACCTGGCCGGCAACGCCTTGCCGTTCGCCAAAGCGGGGGACGACTGCAGCAGCGCGCCGATCACCTACCGGCGCTTCGAGCCCGTGCCGCCGCCGCCGATCCTGCGAACGGCGCAGGTAGCACAGCGCGAGCCCGGCGATCAGCTCAACCGCATCGTCGTGCGCGACGGCGGCGGCACGGCCTCGCGCTGCTTCGCTCCCCCGCGCGCCGCTTTTTTCCTGGCCGAGCATCACGGCATGTTCGACCGCGTCGGCCCGCCCGCGCGGGGCTCGTTCCGCGCCCTCGGCCTCGACAGCGAAGGGGGATTCCCGCAGGACGCGGCGACGAAGGATCCGATCGCCGCGGCGCCGGGCGCGGCGCCGGCGAAGCCCTACTATCCCGATCCGCTGGCGCGGCGCGCCCGCATCGTCATCGAGCCCTTTGTCGGCGCGGACGTTCCGGTGTTGCCGGCGCCGTTCGAGTTCTACGACGGCCCGTTCGACGCCGTCTGGCCCGATGCGCGCGTCTTCTTCATCCGCCTCGAGCCGGACGCCGGCGGCAGCATGCGCGCGACCTGGACGGCGCGCGACACGCTGACCGTGGGCCTGCCGAAGGGATGGACCGCGTGCGTGCGCGTCAGCTCGATTCCGGCGTCGCCGTCGGACGCCGATCAGCTCGCGATCCATCACTGGGTGACGCCGCAGCCGCCGCCGGCACTGGCCCTCACCGCGGACCGCGTCGCTGCCGGCGACGTCGTCATGGCCACGCCGCGCGACGCGCTGAAGCTCGTGCACGCCGTGCACCGGCCGCTCACCGATCCGGTGCTCACGCAAGCGGAGATCAGCGTGCCGAGGCCGGAAGGGAGCACCACCGTCTCGCTCGCCTTCAACGTCACCGTCGACGAGAAGAGCACCGACCACGTCGACATCTCGTCGGCGTGGACCGAGATCATCGACGACGTACGCGAAAACGAGCCCCAGATCCGCCGCGGACACGCCGACGTCGTCACGATTCCGGTGCCGCCGCAGCGCGCCGAGACGACGGTGGCAATCCCGGCGGCGGCGGTGCAGAACTTCGGCGACCACAAATACCGCTGCGTCGCCTACACCGCGGCGGCCACCTCGCGCTTCCGCGACTTCTTCAGCGAGAAGGACGCGGAGGCCTTCACGCGCCGCTCCGCGCCGGTGGAAACGAGGATCTGGAGCTCCGCGCGGCCGGAGACGCCGCAGCCGCTCTATCTCCTGCCGACGTTCGGCTGGAACGTCCGCCGCGCCGGGAGACACGAAATCGTCAGCGCGCGCGAAGGCGCCGGGCTGCGCGTCTACCTGCAGCGGCCGTGGTATCTCAGCGGCGACGGCGAGCTTCTCGGCCTCGTGCTCTCGGCCACGCCGTCGTTCGCCGACGCGGCCACGGAGAAACGCCTGCACGAGTTCGTGACGCGCTGGGGAATCGACCCCACCCGCACGTTCCCTACGGCCATGCCCGCGCTGCCGACCGCCGGCGCCTTCCGCGGATTCGCGCACGTCCGCACCGGCGTGGCCCTCGACGAGACCGGCGCGGGCGGCCCGCGCGTCACCATCGTCGGATACCAGCCGGTATTCGATGCGGAGCGAAAGCTCTGGTACTGCGACGTCGAGCTCGATCGCGCCCCGTCGTACGCGACGTTCATCCGCCTGGCCCTGGTGCGCTTTCAGCCCGGCTCGATCACCGATCACGAGGTCTCGCGCGTCGTCCCGGCGGAGTTCGCCCAGCTTCTCTCGAACCGCACCGCCAGCGTCACCCGCGTCGACCGCAACACCCTCTGCGTCCGCATCGGCGGCGACGCCGTTCCCGCCGACAGCCGCAACGAGTTCAACGTCCGCGTCGAGCAGCAATGCATCGAGGCCCGAGGCATCGCCAACTGGCTGCCGCTGAGCGTCACGTCGTCGCCGTGCACCGGCGACCCCGCCGGAACGCTCTTCTCGCGCCTGATCTCGCTCCCGCACGACTGCGGGCCGCTTCGGCTGGTCATCGAAGAGTTCGAGAACATTCCCAGCGATCCGATTCCGCCGGCTCCCGATCCCGATGCCGATCCGCATCCGGTGCGGAGACTGGTCTACGCCGACGTGCTGGAGTTGCTGTGAGCGGCAATGCCGGCGTCGTCAGCGCGACAGCGCGCCGAGGTCGATGGCCGGCTGCGCGGCGCCGAGCTTGAATCGCGCGGCGCGGCCGCCGGCCTTGAGCAGGTCCTGATGCATCGCTCCCTGGCCGAGGGTGACGCCGAAGTCGCCGTACCCGCGGCCCCATGACTCCTCGGCGAACGCACGCGGGATGCTGATCGAGAAGCGGCCCTGGGCATCGGGCTTGGCGTTCGGAAAATCGAAGCCCATCTCGAACTCGTCGGTCGCGGCCTTGAGCCGGACGACCGTCACGCGCCACGACTCCGACGGCTCCGGCAGCGTGAGCGATCCGCTGACCGTCGTCTTCTCGGCCACGGCCGGCATGGGCGGCGCCAGCTCGAAGGCCGTCTCGACCGGCGTCAGCTTCTGGTCCAGCGCCTTCATCTCCTTGTCGAACTTCGTCGTCTCGACGTTCATCCACAGCCCCTGCGCGACGAGCGCGGAGCCCTGGCGCTTGATCGTCACTTCGCCTTTCGGTCGAAGCTCGACGTACTTCGGCGCGAAGAGGCGGCCCTGCTGATCGTAGACGTATTGCGGCGCCCGCTGCGCCGACATCGGCTGCATGATCGTCGTCGACGACCCGCTCGTGCGCGTGATCGGCTCGATGGCGAACGTCCAGGCGTTCTCGCCGGCGCTCTTCAGCGGCAGCGGTCCGAAGGTGCTGGGGCCGCTGACGAGGGTCACATTGGCTTCGTCGAGGCGGAGGACCACGTTCGAATCATCTTTGGGACGCCAGTCGCCGCGCATCTCCGCGGGGAGATGGACGGGACGGCTGCAGGCGAAGGACGCCAGCACGGCGGCGAGAATCGACGGTTTCACGAATTGCATTCGACCTCCGGATCACTTCATGTGCACGGCGAGGAAATCGAGCATCCGCTGCGCGGCGTCGACGGCGTTGGCGAGCGCCCACCGTCCGGTGACGTGTCCCTCGCCTTGGTACGTGGCCAGCTCGGCGTCCGCGCCGACGCGGCGCAGGGCGTTGAACATCTTGTGCGCCTCGTTCACCGGGCAGGCGCCGTCTTTCTCGCCGTGGATGAGCAGCAGCGGCGTGCGGATCTTGTCTGCCGCGTAATACGGCGAGTTGGCGATGTAGCGTTGCAGTGCCGACCACGGCGGCACGCCCATGCGCATCTGCCCGGATTCGTAGACGTTGTAGTTCGTCGCGCCGTTGGTGCGCATCGAGCCGTAGTCGCCGGGCAGATCGTAAAGACCGTCGAGGGCGATGGCGGCTCGGAAGAGCTGCGTCTGCGACACGACGGCCGCCGTGCTGTAGCCGCCGTACGAATGTCCCATCACCGCGACGCGCCTGATGTCGGTGAGGCCGAGGTCGGCGGCGCGGTAGACCTGGGCGAGAACGGCGTCGGTCATCTCCTGGATCGGATTGCCCGCGCGCGTCTCCGGCCCCAGCGGCACGTCGCACATGAGCACCGCGTAGCCGCGCGTCGTGAAGATCGGGACGGGGATCGTGTTCGGCGCTCCGCCGCCGAAATCGTTCGCGTAAAGGCTGAAGGGGATGCCGGAGTAGAAATAGACGATCGTCGGCAGAGGCTCGCCGGCCTTCGCGCCGGACGGAAGGAAGATCGTCGAGCGGACCTCGCGCAAGGTGTGGTCGTACAGCGGGATCGTGGTGGTGAACGTTTTCAGCGGCCCGACCGCCACGGCGGCGAGGCGCGGCTCGACGTCGCTCAGCCGTCGCACGCGCTCGAAGTTGCGGTCGAAGAGATAGAAGTCCGGCGGCGTCGTCGTTGTTTCGTATCGCGCTACCACGCCGTCGCCTGCCGCGCCGACGAAGCTGAACCGCGCCCGGCCGCTCCAGACGCGCGTGGCCGCACTCGTGGCCACGTCGACGCGCACGATCTCGCGGCCCCCTTCCGAAGCGGCGTCGCGCAAGACGTACAGCGAGCGGCCGTCCGGCTGCCAGACGACGCTGTCGTTCGCCGGCACGGGCGTTCCGGTCGTGGCCAGCAGGCGCGGCGCGGAGCCGTCGAGCGGCACGACGGCCAGCGACGTGGGGAACTCGATGTCGAAGGTTTTCCCGCGCTCGGACGCGACGCCGACGACGATGGCGCCGCCGTCGCGCGTGAGCAGCATCGGCGTCTCGGTCAGGCGGCCCAACGATGCGGCCAGCCGCCGCGGCGGCGCGCTCGCATCGGCAATGTCCGCGATCCAGAGATCGCGATCGTTCATGTAGACGATGCGGCGCGAATCCGGCGTCCAGCGATACGTCGACCCGAAGTAGTCGCCTTCCGGCATCACCAGGTCGCGATAGACGGCGACCGGCTTGCCGCCGCCGGCCGGGAGCACGACGAGGTCCTCGTACGCTGTCTCCGACGTCGCGTCCTTCACCTGGAAGACCGTCAGATACGAGATCCAGCGGCCGTCGGGAGAAAACCGCATGTTGTTCGGATGCTCCGGCGCGTCCCACGGAACGATGACCCGCACCGCGCCGGAGGCGACGTCGATCGCCGCCAGCGACGCGTTGTTCTCCCCCATGGAAAAGGCATTGTGCGCGGCCAACTCTTCGCCCGCGGCCTCGGGGCTATTCTCCTGTTTCCTGGTGCGATAGACGGTGACGTGCGCCGCGGACGCGGGCGAGGTCGACGCGGCGGGCGCCTTGCGCGGGCGCGCCGGCGGCGGCAGTTGCACGTAAAGCGTCTTGCCGTCCGTGCTCCAGAGCGGCTCGTCGCCCGGCCACAGCTTCACTTTCACACGCGCCGTGCCGGCGCGGCGGCTGGAGCGCGAGGCGACGTCGTAGATCCACACGCCGAGCTCGCCGCCCTGGTCGGAGTAAAACGCCAGTTGGCGCGAGTCGGGCGACCACGCGCCGTGCCAGCAGCGCGACGCCGGGCAGACCGGACGCGACTCGCCGCTGCGCGTGTCCGTGACCCACAGATTCAAGCCGGCGAAGAATGCCGGCACGCCGTTCGGCAGAAAGCGCGGCTCGACCTCGCCCGCGGTCTCCGGCGTTTTCGTCAGCGGCGTCCGCACTTCGTAGGCCAGCCAGTGCCCGTCGGGACTGATGACCGGACGCGTGCCGCGGGGCGAGTCGCGCAGGGAAAAGGCAATGTCCAGCGGCAACGGCTCGGCGGCCGGAAGGGGGATCGAACAGAGGAAGGCGAGGACGGCGGCGGCTCGACGCATCCGCGCATTAGGCCCTACTCTTCGCCTCCAAACAAATCCTCGTCGCCGGCGTGAAGCCCTCGCTCTTGAAGAAGCCGAGGAGACCGAAGTCGTCCCAGTCGACTTCCGTGCGCACGATGCCGACGCCGATCGCGTGCGCGTTCGTGCGGAACTGCTGCATCATTGCATGAGCAACGCGGCGGCCGCGGAATTCGGGATGGACGCCGATGGCATCGACCGACGCCGTCGGCTCGCTCAATCCGTACTCGCCGTAATAGAGCGACACGATGAGGTATCCGGCGATCTGCCCCTCGACCTCGGCCACGAGCGACATCTGCAGGCCGGCGAAGTTGAGCGCGCGCATGAGCATCAGCTCGAAGTAGGCCGGGCGGTTGCGCCCCGAGGCCAGCGCGTCAATGCGCACGACGTCGGGGAGGTCGGTGTGGCGAAGGTTGCGCACCGTCACGGTCTCGATTTCTTCGATGACTTCGGTCATGGTCCCACCTCTCACAAGTATTGGCCGGCGTCGACGCGCAGCGTCTGGCCGGTGATGTGACGCGCCGCGGCGAGAAAGACGACGGCGGCGGCGATGTCGTCGGGCTCGACGAGCTCGCCGAGGAGCGTTTCGGCGAGGGCGGCGTCGCGGATCGGCTGCGCGATCTTCTCGGTCATCGGCGTGCGCACCCATCCCGGCTCGATCGTGTTCACGCAGATCCCGAAGCGGCCGGTCTCGCGGGCCACGCTCTTCATCAATCCGAGGAGCCCGGCCTTGCTCGCCGAGTAGGCGGCGGTGCCGGTCTTGCCCCGCGAGCCGTTGATCGAGCCGATGAAGATGATCCGCCCGCCGCCGGCGCGGCGCATCGACGGGATCACCTGCCGGGCCAGCAGGAAGGCTCCGCGGAGGTTGACCTGCTGCACGGCGTCCCAGTCGTCGGCGGCGAGCTTCCAGATGACGCCGTCGCGGGCGATGCCGGCGGCGTGCACGGCGATGTCGACGCGCTTGTACTCTTCTTCGACCTCGGAGACGGCGCGCGCGACCGCGGCGTCGTCGCGCACATCGCAGGCGACGTCGGCGCCGGCGACGTCGAGCGACAGCGCGGTGGCGCCGGCATCGCGGAGGGCGCTCAGGATCGCGCGGCCGATCCCGCCCGACCCGCCCGTCACCACCGCCACCTTGCCGGTCAGCGCGGTCACGCCGCGTTCCTCCGCTCCAGCACGCGGTGGCGGTACGCGCCCCACAGCGCGGCGCCGAGCGCGCCGGCGTAGATCGAGCGCGGATCGGTGCGGATCTCGATCGCGAGCTTGTCCTCGGCGACCTTCTGCCGAAGGGCCTCGGCCAGGCCGACGTCGGCGGCAAGACCGCCGGTGATCGTCACGACGCCGCCGGCGCCGATGGCGCGGAGGAGCTTCACATAGCGGCCGGCCATCGACAGGTGAATTCCTTTGAGGATGTCGGCGGTGCTGATGCCGCGGCTGACCATGTTGATGACGTCGGTCTCGGCGAGCACCGCGCAGATGCTGCTGACCATCTCCGGATTCGCGGCGCTGCACGAGAGCGGGCCGACGTCGTCGAGGGTGATGCCGAGGTATCGGGCCACGTTCTCGAGGAACTGGCCGGAGCCGGAGGCGCACTGCGAGGTCATGCGATACGCGAGCACTTTGCTGCGCTCGTCGATCTTCATGGCCCGCGCGTGCAGCGCGCCGACGTCGAGCACCGCGCGCGTCTCCGGGATCAGGAACACCGCGCCGCGCGCGTGGGTGGTCATGCCGTAGAAGTGGCCGCGGCGGAAGTCGACGAGCTCGCCCTCGCCGGTCGCGGCGAGGTAGACGACTTCCCCGCGCGTGACGCCGGCCTCGGCGAGCGCGGCGTCGTAGGCGTCGTCGATGACTTTGCGGAGGTCGCGGCGGCGGATGCGATCAGTGCGGAGGATGAGCGCGCGGTCGCCGGCGACGACCGCGACTTTCACCGCGCTCGAGCCGACGTCAATGCCCGCCGTGATCATACGTTCTCCTCGCGAACATGGCCGCGCCGAGCGCGCCGGTGTAGATCGAGTCGTCGGAAATGTTCAGCGTGCGCGCGCCGTAGTTTTCCTGCACGAGATCGTGCAGCGCGCCGACGGCCGCTGGGTTGCGGGCCACGCCGCCGGTGAAGGTGAACTCGTCGGCCACGCCGCCGCTCCTTGCCAGCAGCGACATCGCCCGCAGGATGATGGCCCGGTGCAGGCCGGCCACAATGTCCTCGCGCTTCTGGCCGAGGGAGAGGCGCTCGCGCAGCTCCGCGCCGGCGAAGACGGTGCACGTCGAGTTGATCTTCACGCGCGCGGTCGACTGCTGGGCGAGCGGTCCGAGCTCGTGCAGGCCGAGGGACATCTCGTCGGCGATGTAGCCGAGGTAACGGCCGCAGCCGGCGGCGCAGCGGTCGTTCATCTGGAAGCTCGTCACCAGACCTTCCGCGTCGAGCTGGATGGCTTTCGTGTCCTGGCCGCCGATGTCCAGCACCGTGCGCGTGCCGGGAAACATCGCGTGCGCGCCGAGGCCGTGGCAGAGGATCTCGCTGCGGATCTGCTCTTTCGGAAACGGCAGGCGCTGCCGGCCGTAGCCGGTGCCGACCGTGGCCGCGACTTCGAGCAGCGGCGGCAAGGCAACGTCCTTCGGCAGATGCCGCTCGAAGGCGCCCTCGAACGTCATCGTCTCCACCGCCAGGATCGCCGAGTCGTAGATCCCGCACAGGAGCTCGAAGGTGATCCCCTTCGGCTCGGCCAGCGGCTCGCCGGCGTGGACGAAGTCGGCGCCGGCGATGTCGCGGAAGAAATCGCTCTTGCGCACCGCACCAGGGGCGAAGTGCGCGATCGCGTCCTCGCGCATGCGCGTGTCGATGGCATCGAGGCGCCACTTCAGCTCGTGCGCGTAGTTTTGATGCCGCGGCAGCTCGGCCGTGCGCATCATCTGCGCGTGCAGGGCATCGAGCTGCTCGAGGTATTGCTTGAATCGGAACTGCTGTCGCAGCGCGGCTGGCAGGCCTGTCAGCGCGAAGCGCGTGCAGGTGAAGGCCTCCTCGCGCACGATCTTCGCGGCCACGTCGTAGTTGCTGCGGCTGTTGGTGATGCCGCGGCCGATGACCGCGCCCGCTTCGTCGAGGACGACCGCCTTCGTCGTCGTCGAGCCGAGGTCGATGCCGAGGAAGACTCTCACGCTGCGGCCCCGCGTTTCTGATCGAGCATCTGCAGGTAGGACTCGATGCGGTTCTTGATGTTCGCGGCGGAGAAGTAGCGCGGGTCGACGAGGTCGCTCTCGATGAACGCGCCGGGAACGCCGGTGCGCTCCTCGAGCTGGCGGAGCATCAGCAGTTGCCCAACGCTGAAGGAGTTGCAGCTCTTCACGGAGTTGATGAGGAACCCGTCCGCGCTGTAGTCGCGGATGTAGCGTTCGATCAGGTCGACGCGCGACGGCAGATTCAGATTCGTGTAGCAGCCGAGGCAGTAGTCGGCGAGCGACTCGAGCGGATGCGCGGGATCGTGGCGGAAGCCGCGGTCGTACAGCCCGCCGACCTTCGTGTACGTCGACGCCACGACCACCGCGTCCTCCTCGTGAAACATCCGCCAGAACTCGCGAAAGCTCGTCCAGTTCGGCGGCCCTTCGACGACGAGGCGGAACTTCTCGCGCGTCATCGGGCCGTCGGGCGTGATCGGTCCCGCGCCGGCGGCGATGCGCGCTTCGACCTCGGCGCGCAGCGCACGGTAGTAGTCGACCGCCTCGGGCGTGCCGCGGAACGCGCTGAAGATCGGGCCGATGTAATGGACGCCGCCGAAATATGCGTCGATCGGCGACGGCGTGCGCTTCGCGCTCTCCAGCGTCCAGACC
>JBKOUP010000464.1:0-6993 GCA_046723495.1 Acidobacteriota bacterium | reverse complement strand
GGAAGAAGATCACCACGAAGCCGATGCCGATCAGCGAGTGCAGCAGCGGATGGAACGTCGCCGTCAGCTTGATGAGGGACCGGTTGCGCTCCACGTACTCGCGGTTCTCGGCCTTGAAGGTCTCGATCTCGCGGCTCTCCTGCCCGAAGGCGCGGACGACGCGCACGCCGGCCAGGTTCTCCTGCACGCGCGCGGAGAGCTCGCCGAACTTGTCCTGCACGGCCTTGAAGCGCGTGTGGATGCGCGCGCCGAAGAACTGCACCAGTCCGGCGATGACCGGGATGGCCAGCAAGGCCACGAAGGCCAGCTGGTGGTCGATGCGCAGCATCATGGCGAAGGCGCCGATGACGATGAGGATCGACGAGATCGAGTGCATGACGGCCGGCCCGATCAGCATGCGCACCGAGGCCAGGTCGTTCGTGGCCCGCGACATCAGGTCGCCCGTGCGCTGTTCCTGGTAGTAGCTGACAGGGAGGCCCTGCAGGTGCTGGTAGAAGTCGTTGCGCATCTCGTATTCGATGTGCCGCGACGCTCCGATGAGGATCGAGCGCTGCAGGTAGAGGAAGAAGCCTTCCATCGCCGCCGCGCCGATGAGCATCAGGCCGTAACGGATGAGCGTGCCGCGGGCGACCACTTTGGCCAGCTCGTTGACGGCGTTGCCGATGATGAGCGGCTTGAGCAGTGAGAAAAACGACGAGCCGATGACGCAGAAGAAGCCGGCGGTGAGCGCTCCTTTGTGGCGGGCGAAGTAGCTGAGCAGGCGCTTGAGCGGAGTCATGGAGTCTCGATCGGCTCCCGGAGTGGCAGGCGCTTCATCTCCTGCAACGTTATGCGAAGAACGCTCCCGAGGGTAAAGCCTTGCGGAAAACAATGCGGGACGCGCACGCCCGCGCCGCTCAGCTCCAGGAAATCGAGCGGCGGCCGCCGCCGGGCCAGCACGTGCACGAGCTTGCGCGGCAGGTCCTCGCGGTCGTCGGCGTTCAGATGCAGCGGCTGCAGGTAGTAGCCGAAGTGCATCGTGCGCAGCGAGGGCGTGCCGCCGGCGAACTCCGGCAGGGTGACGCTGAGCGTCAGCGCGCCGAAGATCCAGTTCTCCTGCGCGAACTCGCCGCGCCAGAAGTCCTCTTCGTGGTCGGTCAGTTTCTCGAGACGCATTAGTGGGAGAGCTCCTCGAGAAAGGCGCGCGTTTTCGAGTTGCCGCCGTGGAGGGCGATGGAGTGGCAGTCCTCCTCGGTCTTGAATGGTTTCCCCGGCTGGACGCGTTTGCCGTCGAGCGTCACGCGTCCGCGGCCGAACAGGCGGACGACGTAGCGCTTCGAGGCGAAGAGCAGAATTTCGTCATCCTCTGTTCCGCCGCCGGGCAAAAGCACGGTCACGTAACGCCGGCCGTCGTTGACGAAGTGCTTGCCGTTCCAGTGCGCAAGCCACGTTCCGATCTCGAAGCCGCATTTGTTTCGTCCGAGGTAGCCGGTGGCGATGATCTCCGGTACGCCGTCGCCGTCAAGGTCGATCGCTTCGGTGAAACCGTCGGCAATTTGGACGAGATCATCGCCGACCACGCGCTCCACGATCGCAGCCCCGCCGTGGCCCTCGGCCAGCGTGACGACCACATCTTTCGGATCGATGATGTGGTTCAGCGTCACGCTGGTCGGTCCCGAATCGAGCTCTTGCCGATCGAGCACGCGCGGCTTCCCGCGCCCGGAGTCGGGAAAGCGGAACAGCATCAGATTTCCCTCTTCGAAATTGCCGATGGCCGCAACGACGCGGCGCGGCCGTCCGCTCGGATAGCGGTCGTAGACCACCGCCTGGATCGTGGAGTGGTCAGGATCGCTGAACGGTTCGAGCCGTTCAGTGAGGTCATCGCCGGCAAACGCGTTCGCCGCGGCCGCCACCGCAATCAGGAGGAGCGTCCGTCTCATTGATTCAGCTTGCGCAGCCCCGCCACGATCTCGTCCATCTTCGTCCGGTGGAACTCGTCGATGAAGCGCTGCAGCTCCCCTTCCGGCATGGCTGCGGCGTCGGCGGTGTAGACCTTCTTCAGCGCGCCGGCGAGGTAGACCTTCGTCTCCACGCGCCAGGCCGGGCGGGTGAAGAACTCCGTCTGCACGGTGAGCTTCTTCGCGCCGACGTCGATCGCGTCGAGCCGCCCCATCGGCGGGGTCTGCGGATCAGCCATCCGCGCGCAGTTTAACCGCCCAGCGTCCGGATCTTGAAGATCAGCCCCGACAGCACCACGCAGATGATTCCCAGCGCCGCCCACAGTCCGTGCCGGCGGAAGGAAAGCTCGGCGAGCGACTTCTTCCCCGCCTCGAGCGCGGCCTTGGCGTGCGTGGAGGCCTCCTTCTCTTTTTCGGCGAACGGTCCCTTGGCGCTGAAGCCGTGGACGAGCGCCTCCATCTCGATCTGGGCGTCGACGGCCTCGTCGAGCTCGGCGCGGGCGTTGCGCACTTCCACGCCGCCGCGCGCGGCCGCGAGGAGGATGCGTTCGGAGCGTCCCGTGGCCGCGGTCAGGTTCGACATGGCCGTCATCAGGCCATTGGCCGCGTTCACCGCCTCGGACGGCACCTCGGTGTGGCAGATCCCGCACTGGCGCACCTTCACGCCGTCGTTCGAGGTCTTCCCGATGCGGAACTTCTCGAACAGGCGCGCGAACTCGGGGCGGAGCTGCTGCTTCTTGGCGCCGCTCTCGATCGTGTGCGTCGGCAGTTGCAGGGCCTGATCGACGAGCCAGTCGAAGCGCGCGTCGCCGCCGAGGTTCTGCTTCTTCGCCGCGGCCAGCAGCGCGTCGCGCGTCTCCGTATAGCGCGCGCGCGTCGCCTTCGTTTCCGGCTCCGGCGTGATCAGTGGGCTGTTCCCCTCGTGGCAGAACGCGCACGGCGTCGGCGGCAGGTGATCGAGCAGGGCCATGCTCGGGCGCATGACGCCGTGGTTCTCGTGGCAGACCACGCATTCGTTGAAGCGCTTGACGAACGTCACGTTCGCGCGGCCGTCGGTATGGCAGTCCTTGCACGTCGCGCCGGTGGCCAGGAACTCGTTGTGCCGCGCCCATCCCTCATGCTTCGGACTCTTGCGGAACAGCTCGGCCTCGCGCGCGTGGCACGTGCCGCAGACGAACGACACGCTCTCCAGCCCCGGCGGCGTCGCGCCGTGGTTGCCGTGGCAGTCGTTGCACGTCGGCGCGGTGAGGTCGCCCTTCACGAACATGGCGTTCGCGTGCACGCTGCGCTTCCAGCGCGCGTACTGATTCGTCGGCAGCGGACGGCCGTAGTCGTCCTTGTACGCGGCCATGCGGCTCGCGTCGGAGTGGCAGCGGCTGCACGTCTCGGCCACGTGCGTCGGATAGACCGTCGACTTCGTATTGTTCTTGCGCAGGATGCCGTGGACGCTGTGGCAGTCGGTGCACGTGGCCACGTTCGTGTCGCCCTTGGCCAGCAGCTGTCCGTGCTTGCTGGTGTGGTATTCGTCGACGATGTCGACGCGCGCCGACGGGTTGTAGCGCTTCATGAACGCCGCCGAGGAGTGGCACTTCCCGCAAAAGGCCGGGATGGCCGCGCGGGCCGGCTTGCCGACGAACGGATTGGCCTTGAACGCCGGATCCATCGAGCTCGGATCCTCGGCCAGCTTCGGATCGGGATTGCCGCCGTGGCAGTCGTGGCAGGAGAGGCCGAGCGATGTGTGGACGTCGTCGTTGATGTGGGCGAGCTTCGCCTTCGCCGTCGCGTCGAACATCTCCGACTGCACGTGGCAGCCGATGCACGACGTCTTCGGCGGCGGCGCAGCGTTCGCGCCGACGGCCAGCAGTAGAAGAAGAACCCCGGCAACGACGGCCGCGGCGCCCGTCCGCCCCGGCCCGTCGCCCCCGCTCGAGGTGACGCGGGGGCGTGTGATCCATGCGACGAGTCCGAGAAGCACCGCTGTCGCGGCGGCCACGTACACCGGCAGCGCCGAGGCGTAGCCCCAGCACGTCATGGCCAGCATGTAGATGATCGCCAGGACTCCGGCGGCGCTGAAGAGCGGGCTCTTGCCGCGCTTCGAAACGTTGCGGTCGAGGAACGGCACGGCGATCAGTACCGCTGCGCCGAGGCCGAAGAGCATGATCGGGATGGCCTCGTACTCGATGCCGGCGAAGTCGCCGCCCGGCACGAGCTTGAGGGTCTGGAACATGAAGACGTAGTACCACTCCGGGCGGATGTTCTCGTACGCCGGCGCGAACGCGTCGGCCTTCTCGCCGAGCTCCCACGGAAAGAGCGCCGCCAGCGACGCCAGCACGGCCAGCGCGATCACCCAGCCGGTCAGATCGCGCAGCGCGAAGTGCGGGAAGAACTTCATCGGCTTGGGCGGCGACGGATCCTTTTCCATCGCCGGCGGGACGCTCATCCCCTTCAGCTGCACGAAGGCGATGTGCGCGGCGATCAGCATCGTCGTGATGGCCGGCAGGATGGCCACGTGCCATCCGTAGAAGCGCGACAGCGTGCCGCCGGTGACGCGGTCGCCGCCGCGCAGGAAGCGGAGGATCCAATGCCCGACTCCGGGCACGACGCCGGCGATGTCGGTGCCGACTTTCGTGGCGAAGAACGCCAGCTGGTTCCACGGCAGGAGATAGCCGGAGAAGCCGAAGCCCAGGACCAGGAGGAAAATCAGCACGCCGGTGATCCACGTCAGCTCGCGCGGCGCGCGGTACGACTTCATGAAGAAGACGCTGACCATGTGGATGAAGGCGAAGAAGACCATCAGGTTCGCCGACCATGAGTGGATCGAGCGGATCAGCCACCCGAACGGCACGGTGGTCATGAGGAACTCGACCGACTCGAACGCCTCCTCGGCCGAGGGGCGGTAATAGAGCATCAGCAGGATGCCGGTGGCCACCTGCACGAGGAAGAAGAAGAGCGTCATCCCGCCGAGGTAGTAGAAGACGCTGTAGCGGTGCACGGGGACGGTCTTGTGCGAGGCGAATTCGGCCGCGGCGGAGATGCCGAGGCGATCGTCGAGCCAGCGGTAGATGGCGTTGTCTTTCATGATCATGCCTTCGAGACGACGATGGTCGCCGGCTCGCCGCCCTTCTTCGCGACGAGATTCACCTTGAACGGCGTCAGCGGACGCGGCGGCGGCCCGCCGACGTTGCGCCCGGTCAGGTCATACTGCCCGCCGTGGCAGTTGCAGGCGATGGCGCCTTTGTCCTTCGCGTAGCCGACGATGCAGTCGAGATGCGTGCACGTTGCGGAGAAGGCTCGGAAATCGGTGTCGCCGACTTTGACGAGGATGACGGGCTCGGGGCCGAAGCGGACGATTTTGTAGCCCTTGTCGAGGAAGATCGGGTCGTTGACGGCGCCCGCCTCGACCTGGTTCGTGGCCGCCTCGGGGACGTTCGGCGGGCTCACGTAGCGGAGCACCGGGTAGACGACCGAGACGCAGAGCGCACCGAAGCTCGTTCCCAGAAACCAATTCAGAAAGCGCCGACGCGCAATCGGTGGACCTTCCATGAGGGCATCCTCCTCGCGAACTGAGGTTGCGGTCAGGTGACGCGCCGACCTCGTGTGTCGAACCACGAATCATTGTGACGTGTGACACCGATGGGTTGTGGTAGATGGACTAACGATGACGGAAATTCTATGGATATCGAGGCCAGACTCGCCGAAATAGAAGCACGCCTGGCCCGCCTCGAACGTCGCGCCGGCGTCACGCCGGCCGGTGAGGCGGCGTCCCGCCGCCCCGAGCCCACAGCACCTCCCTCCGAAAATAACTTGCTCCTCGGCGGCCGCGCCCTGATCGCCGTCGGCGTCGCCTACCTTCTCCGCGCCCTCGCCGAGGCGAAAGTCTTCCCCCTTGCCGTCGCCGTCACCCTCGGCTTCGCCTACGCCGCCATCTGGCTCTGGCGCTCGCTCTGGCACGCCCACGCCGGCCGCCGCGCTCACGCCGCCTTCGCCGCCGCGATCGCCGCGGTCATCGCCTACCCGATCCTGTGGGAGTCGACGGTGCGCTTCCACCTCCTCGGCGTGCGCGGCGCGGCGATCGGCATCGCCGTCGCCACGACGCTGCTCGTCGTCATCGGATACCGCGGCGGCGGCGAGCGCATCGCCTGGATCGGCGCGGCCGGCGCGATCGCCTGCACCGTCGGCCTAGCCGCAGAGACGCGCGAGCTCGCCGCGCCGATGCTCTCCCTCGCCGCCGGCGGCGCGGCCACGTGGTGGTGTGCGGTGCGCCGGAAGTGGCGCTACGCGCCGCTGCCGATGGCCATCGAGTTCAATCTGCTGGCCTGCGCGCTCGTCGGACTGACGCTGCTCGACAAGGCCGCGGACCCGCGCGGCACCGCGGCGGTCGCGTTGGTCATCGGCTTCGCGATTTACGCCGGCGCCATCGTGACGCGGCCGCTCGTCCGCCGCGACGACGTCGGCGCCATCGACGCCTTGCATGTCGGCATCGCCGCCGTGCCGGCCCTCGTCGGTGCGCCGCTCGTGGCCGGCATCGGCTCGCCGCTGGCCGTGGGCATCGCCTTCACCGCGGGCGTCGGCGGGGCGTTGGCGTACGCGGCGATGGTGCGCACGTCGGCAATGACGGTGGCGCCGTACTTTTTCGGCCTTCTCGGCATCCTCGGCCTGCTCGTGGCGACGGCGAATCTCCTCACCGCCGGCGCCGCCGCTGCGCTCTGGGGCATCGCCGCCGGCGCCGCCGCGTTCCTGGCCCGCCGGGCCATCCCGCAGCTGTGGGGCCACGCGGCCGTCTACGCGCTGGCGTCGTCGATCGCCGCCGGCCTTTTCGCCGCGTCGCTCGGCGTCGTCTCCGGCCTCGGAAAGCATCCGCTGAATCTCTCGATCGCGAACATCATCGCCACGCTCGGCATCGCCACCGCGGCCGGTCTCGCTGTCGCCAGCGGCCAGCAGCCGTGGCGCATGGCCCGCCTCGTGCTCGCCGCGATCGCGACGCTCCTGGCCCTCGGCGCCGTCGCCGCGGCGGTCGTCCCGATCAGCCACAACGACGCCGCGGCCGCGGCCGCGC